>JAEUQD010000653.1 GCA_016789925.1 Bryobacterales bacterium
TTTCGCGGTGACGCCCTGCCGGAGCGTGCCGTCGACACGGATCTGATAGGTTTTCGATTTGCGCTGCGGCAGGCACTGGGTGGCGAGCACCATTTCGACTTCGCTGGTGCCGATGCCGAAGGCCAGCGCGCCGAATGCGCCGTGCGTAGCCGTGTGGCTGTCGCCGCAAACAACGGTCATGCCCGGCTGGGTGAGTCCGTTTTCGGGCCCGATGACGTGCACAATGCCCTGCTTGTCGGACTGGAAGCCGTAGCAGGGAATACCGAATTCCTTACAGTTTGCCTCCAGGAACGCCACCTGAGCGGCGGCGATGGGATCGACAATCGGGAGGCTGCGGGGTGTGGTGGGGGTGGAATGGTCAGTGGTGGCGAAGGTGAGGTCCGGGCGGCGGACCTTGAGACCACGCTTGCGGAGACCATCGAAGGCTTGGGGTGAGGTTACTTCATGGACCAGGTGAAGATCGATGTAGAGCAGTGTCGGCGCCGCCTCACGTTCAGCAACAACGTGAGCATCCCACACTTTTTCGATGATTGTACGGGGTTTACTCATTTTCTAACCAATCGCCTCACAAACTGCCTGGCCCACCTGAGCGGTGGTGGCCGGTGTGCCCTTGGGCTTGAGGTCCGCCGTGACGCGACCGGAATTCAGCACCGCTTCCATGGCGGCGTTGACGGCGGCGGCTTCTTCCTTGAGTCCGAAACTGTAGTCGAGCATGGCGGCCACCGAACCGATGGCGCCGAAGGGATTCGCCTTGTTCTGTCCGGCGATGTCGGGGGCGGAGCCGTGGACGGGTTCGTAGAGGCCGACCCAAGCGCCGCTGGGACGGCGTGCGCCGATGGAGGCCGACGGGAGCATGCCGATGGAGCCGGCGAGGACAGCGCCTTCGTCCGACAGGATGTCGCCGAACATGTTCTCGGTGACGACGACGTCGAAGCGCTTGGGGTTAAGGACCAATTGCATGGCGCAGTTGTCCACCAGGAGGTGGTCGAGTTCGACGTCGGGATACTCTTTAGCTACCTCAAGAATGACTTTACGCCAGAGCTGTGAGCATTCCAAAACATTGGACTTATCGACCGAGGTAACTTTCTTGCGGCGATTGCGGGCGAGTTCGAACGACATGCGAGAGACGCGCGCGATTTCCGCCCGTGTGTAGGTCATGGTGTTCACGCCGCGCTCGGTGTCGCCTTCGCCGGAGATGCCACGGGGCTGGCCATAGTAGATGCCGCCGGTGAGTTCGCGGACGATGATCATGTCAACGCCGTCGACGAGGTGATTCTTCAGGGGAGAGGAATCGAGCAAGGCGGCGTAGCTGCGTACAGGGCGCAGGTTGGCGAACACGCCGAGGCAGGCTCGAATACCCAGAAGGCCCTTTTCCGGACGCTGGCTGGGCGGGAGGTTGTCGAACTCCGGCAGGCCGACCGCGCCCATGAGGGTAGCGTCGGCGTCGCGCGCCAAGGCCTCGGTCTCCGCGGGAAAAGGTCCGCCTGTCTTATGGATAGCGATTCCACCTAAAAGTGCTTCTTTCAGATGCGCCTTGTGCCCGTACTTGGCACAGATATGGTCGAGGACCCGAACGGCCTCGCGCGTGACTTCCACGCCGATCCCGTCGCCGGGCAGAATGAGAACGTTGAATTCCATGAAAATCCTTGCTGGAGAAAAGGGGCCGGGGTCTGTTCTAGGAGGCCGTTACGGCAACACCGGTCACTTGCTGGATGATACCGAGAATTTCGTCGTTTCGCACGCCCTTCTGGTGGTCGGCGAGCGAGGTGAACTTCCGGTAGACCTCGTCCAACTGCTCACGGTTGAGCTTGTAGCCCAAGTCAGCGCACCGCTGATTGAGGGCATGGCGGCCGGAATGCTTGCCCAGCACGAGGCGGCTTTCGGGAACACCGACTGCGCGGGGCTCGATGATTTCGTAGGTAGCCTTGTGCTTCAGGTAGCCGTCCTGGTGAATACCCGCTTCGTGCGCGAAGGCGTTTTCACCGACGATCGCCTTGTTGGGTTGGGGTCCGAAGCTGATCATCGAGGTGAGCAACTGGCTGGAGGGATACAGGTGCTCCATGACGATCCGGGTCTCGAAGGGGAGCTGGTCCTGACGGACGCGAAACGCCGCCACCACTTCTTCCAGGGAGCAGTTGCCGGCGCGTTCGCCGATGCCGTTGATGGTGCATTCGATTTGGCGCGCACCGGCCTGGACCGCGGCGATCGAGTTGGCGACGGCCAATCCCAGGTCGTCGTGACAGTGTACGGAGACAATCGCCTGGTCGCCAAGAGCCCGCGCCATGCGGCCGATCAGGGCGGCGTATTCGTGGGGAACCGACCATCCGACGGTGTCGGGGAGGTTGACGGTACGAGCGCCCGCTTCGACGACGGCCTTGCAGACCTGCTCGAGATAATCAGGGTCAGTCCGGGTGGCGTCTTCGGCGGAGAACTCGACATCCTCGACAAAGGTTCGCGCCAGTTGAACCGCGGCCACGGCCTCGTCCAGTACCTGCTGTTGGCTCTTTTTTAGCTTGTATTTCAGGTGGATATCGCTGGTTGCGATAAACGTGTGGATGCGAGGCCGTTTGGCCTTGGCTAAACTTTGGGCGGCGCGTTCGACGTCGATTTTGGTTGATCGCGCCAGCGCCGCCACTTGTACCCACGGGAACTCCGCGGAAACCGCCTGCACCGCTTCGAAGTCACCGTCTGAGGCAATTGGGAATCCGGCTTCGAGGATATCTACGCCGAGATCCACCAACTTATGAGCCATCCGGAGTTTTTCCGGAACGGTCATACTGCAGCCGGGAGATTGTTCTCCGTCGCGGAGGGTCGTGTCAAAGATGTATACGCGATTGGATAAGGCCTGAGACATGGTACTCCCATGAGATGGCGATTTCCACGCGCAGCCCGTAGGCTTGTTCACCGTACTACGCGTGCCCACCGGCATGTTTCGCCGGGTGTGCATTGGGTACAGTCCGATTCTGGCAGGAACCGAACGATTTAGCAAATTGATAATTTTCGCGCGAGCGATAAATAATCAGTATTTAATTAAATACATTTATGCAATCTAGAGAGAGCATAAGTGGCTAGAAGAGATACCGCAGCGCGAATTGAATCTGGCGCGGGGGACGGACGGCGTTGACGCGCCCGTAGCTGACGCTCACGAGGCTCTTGTCGGCCGACAGCCATTGGGTATGGTTGAAGGCGTTCAGGAAGTCCGCGCGAAACTCGATGGCGTGATCTTCGGCAAACGGCATCCGGAAGCGTCGGGCTGTCGCGATGTTCCAGTTGTTAATGCCGGGATCGGTAATGACTCCGAAGCTCGCGTTGCCCCAGGTCCCGAAGGCCGGGTTGCTGAAGCAGTTCGTATTGAACCACTTCAGCCGCGTCCGGATGTCGGGTCCCTGGTCGGCATCGCAGGTCCGGTTGGGAAGGAAGGTGCTCGATGCGCCCGAATACCCGGTACCGCTTAAATCCTGCGTTGTCGGGAACTGGGGACTGCCGGTCGCGGCGGTATAGGTACCGCTGAAGACCCAGTCGCTCAATACGGAGCGCAGCGCCCTGCTCCCGTTCACCTTCGGCGTC
>JAEUQD010000658.1 GCA_016789925.1 Bryobacterales bacterium
GGCGTCGTCGGCGAGCAGGCGCTCCACGCGAGCATGATCCAGAACAAACCGGTTGATCGCCGCGGCCACTTCGCCGGGCCGCTCCATCGGCAGATAGTGCGACGCTCCCGTCACCCACGCGAGCTCAATATTGGCGCGGTCCGGGATCTTCATCTTCTCGCGCGAAGCGGGCGCGACGCCGCGATCCCCCCACAACTCGAGTACCGGAACGCGCATTTGTTCCAACGCCGGCCAGCCGTCCCATTGCCGCCAGATCGAACCGAATTCCGTGACCTGCTCTTTCGTCCAACGGGTCATGACCGGTTTACGCAGTTCCGTCAGTTTCTCGCGCATCGCGGGCGCAAGCACGTTTGCATTGGCCCCGAACGCGTCGCGAGCCACCGTGTGGTGGGTCCAGCCTTCTACCGAAATCACGCCGCGAATCAACGCCGGCCGTTGTGCCGCCATCTCGATGGCGATCATCCCGCCGAGGCTGTGTCCTCCGGCGTAGTAACGCTTCAGCCCGGCGTGCTCCGCGGCCGCAAAGACGTCGGCCGCGAACTGCGGGATAGAACCGGCCGTCGGCGGAGGCCAGCTTTGCCCGTGGCCGCGCACTTCTACAATCTGGATGGTCAACGTGGGGTCGAGAGCGGCCACTACGCCTGTCCAGTCGTCCGCGCCAACATAACTGCCAGGCACGAGGACCAACGCCGGACCCGCGCCTCGCCGGATCTGGTAGGCGATCTCCGCGCCGTCCACTTTCACACGGCCTTGGTCGAATCCGGGCAGGGCCAGCGCCAGCCCAAGCGAAGTCACGAAGAAACACAACATGCTTTCTCTATCATCCGCTCACTCGCCGGGCGTTGTGATCAATGGCCGGAAGTCTTCTTTTCGACTTTCGCGCCGACAGGCGAAGGTTTCGGTTCGGGCTTGGAGGCAGCCGGCTTCGCGGGCGGCATGGCCACTGGAGGGGGAACGATCTGGGGACGGGTTGCCGCAAAGCGCCGCATGCGACTGACGGGCCGGGTCTTGAATGTGCGCGCCGCGACCATCCGTTCGACGATCTTCCTTTCCACCGGCGTCAATGCCGGGGGCACCGGAACCAACCGGGGACGTCCACCCAAGGCCATCGACACCAGGGGAAGCGGGGGAATCGCCACTGGCTGCAGCCTGCTTCCGATGGGCGACACGATCGCCTCCGGACGCGGCGTAGTGACCTGTACGACAACAGGCACTTGCACGTCGCTTACTCCACGCCAGCAGGAAATCCGCAACAGAGCCCGGCTTTCTCCGGGTAGCAGGCGAGCCGCGTCGACGCTCACCTCAACCAAGTCCGCCGTGAGTGCCGCGCCCGCGGCCGGCAAGGCGCCGGCACGCTGCCGCACCGCCAGCCATGGCGATCCATCGGTTCGGACGCTGTAGGCAAGGCCCGGCTGATTCCCGGCAACACGCAGTGCGAATCTTTGCGGCGCTGCCCGCCCCAACACCGTGGACAGCCGCAGTTCCGCCGGGCGCACGTCCAAGACGGGCGCCGGAATCGCCTCCAGAACATACTCTTTGTCGATGGCGCCGCAGCCCGCATCCACCCGCACGAGAAAACGCCACGCGCCGGGTTGCGTGGCCGAACCCGTCAACGAACCCGACGGATTCAGCGTCAGCCCGGGCGGCAACTGCCCGCCGGCCACGCTCCACACAGCTCCGTGCGGAGCACAGATGGGCGTCGCCGCAAACAGCGGCCCGCCGCTATACTCGCGACCAATCAGCGCGGGCGGCAGTTGGGGCGGTTGAATGACCATCGCCCAGAACAGGACGCCAAGCGCTTCCATACGGTTCATATCGGCGGAAAAGGTTCCGATAAGAACCGGTAGTTATGCTTGCTCGAGTCTCCGTCTTTATCCTGGCGGCAACCCTGTTGCCCGCCGCTGAACCGCTCACCAACCAGGGCTTGGTCCAACTGGCTGAGGCCGGCTACTCCGAACAGTTCTTATTGGATTTGATCAAATCGCGTCCGGCGCGGTTCGACACCAGCGTGGAAGGTCTGGTCTTTCTGGCCCGCCAGGGACTGTCTGAAAACCTGGTCCGCGCGGTGGCCCGCCTGACGCCGCCGCCCACGCCGGAGCCTATGCCGCCGCCCGTCCGGCTGCGCGTCTCCAAGAAAGGTGAGGTCACCACGGCCGATGGGCAACCAGTCCTGGTGCTACCGCTCCAGGCGGTAAATCGCCATACCAGTCAATAATTTCGGGTAAAAGTCAGTCGACTTCTGCGGCATCACGCCGCCGCTCAACGACACTTCGGCCACGTCTTCAATGCGTGTTGGCTGGAGCAGGAAAGCGGCTTGCGCACCCCCGCGGTCCACCTCTTGAATCGCTGTATCGACGCCCCGGACATATTGGAGGAACTTTTCCTCCCGAACCGCCTCTTCGTTGATGCCAAGCACCCCTCCGAGAATCCGCTCATGGAGGAACCGCACGTCGAGATCGCCTTTCTGGCGCGGGGTCCGCAGCACGTGAATCTGCTCCTGGCCGGGGAGGGCAACGCCCATCATCAACTCGCTGCCGTCGGGCCGGATGAGTTCAGCCCGGAATTCGCGCCTGGACTGGAGAGAAATCTGGCCCAGTTGCGCCAATCCTGTCAGGAGATTTACGGGATTAAAGTGATCCAATTGACGCAAAACGCGATGGGTGGCGAGAATTTTCAGTCCCGGCGAGCACATATTCACCAGAGTCATCATCACCCGTCTGGCGTCGTCCAGTGGACTTTCCTGCTGATACTGCAAGGCTGTCTCGTAGCGATGATGACCATCGGCGATGATCAACTTCTTGTCCGCCATTAATTCCCGGATGCGGCTGACCCGCTGCGGATCAGTCAAACGCCACAGGCGATGAACGGCGCCATACTCATCCCGCACCTCGCCCAGGGGTGGAGCGGTTGCGGCCTCGTCCAGAAGGTCGTCCACCATGGTTGCGGGGTCCTGGTAGAGCATGAAGATCTGTCCGAAGTGGGCCTGGGTGTGGCGAAGAACGGAGAGACGGTCCTTCTTCGGGCCCGCCAACGTCCGTTCGTGCCGGTGGACCACTCCGGCCTCGTAGGGCTCGACACCGCCCAACGCGATGAAGCCTTTGCGGGTGAGCGTTTCGCCGCTATCGGGATCGGCAAATTCCTGGAAGTAGGGGTAGAATCCAGGCGCATCGTCGGGAGCGAGCACGCCTTGCGCGATCCAGTCGTTGAAGTGCCGGGCGGCCCGGGTATAGACGTTGTCCCCCTCACTGTCCCCGCCTTCCGGCTTGCCGAGAATGACGCGGACGAGGTTGTAGGGACTTTGATCGAGGTAACGCTCCCGCATGGCAGGGGTGATCTTGTCGTAAGGCTGGGTGACGAGTTGGCTCAGGCCGGCGCCGGCGGCGGCAGAGTACCGGTAAGCACGAAAGGGAGATATGTTGGCCATAGTCAGATACGCTGAACCCCTGAGCTTATCAAACCGCACCAGAGTGGCCGGACCCGTGTCGCTGGTGTGGCGTTGCGGGATGTTTGCGGCCGCGCTTGTCGTGTTGATGACGGCTTTGAGCGTGGAGGTCAACCGGATTCTGGACACCCGCCAACAGATGCAGCACACGCTCCGCCAGGCGGCTCTGATGGCCGTCACACAGTTGGACGGGACACCTGGGGGACTGAGGCGGGCCACGCTCCTGGCCGGCGCGGCGGCGCCGAACCTGCTGGGAGTGCGACTGGATTTCGCACCTGATGTGAATGGACCATGGCTGTCTTCCCCGGGCAACGCGACCAACCTGCGCTATGTACGGGCGGCCGGACAACAACCGGCCAACCTGCCGCTGCTCCGCGTGATGGTGGGGCGCAACGCGGAGACTGTCTGGACCTCTGCGGTCGCGGAGCAGTTGGAGCGCCGCAGCTTTTCTTCCGGCCTGTTCCCCTATGCCGTTATCGCGCACCGCGCGGACGGCCCGTCGTATGGCTTGGTGGCCGGCAATCAGTATGCGCTGCGTTGGCCCAGCGAGGTGAAGCCGGAGTCAGTCTGCGCCGGGGATCGCGACCCCGCTCTTTTGGCTCAACTGGCGAGCCAAGCCCGCCGCCGCTTGAGTTTTCTCGAAGTCACTGATCCGGTGGCGATCCGCCGGGCCATTTTGGAGGACCAGCAGACCACGGTGCGGCTGCTGGGCGACCAGGCAACGTTCACCAGCGGTAACCGTGCCCTCGAGTTCGACTACCTCGCCCAGCGCATCAATCAGGACACGGACGCGGCTTCGGGCACCCACGCCCAATACACCCGTTTGGGCCGTGGGAACGGCAGGCGTCTCGTGGTGGTTCCCCTGCGTTCGAACGACAAAGACCAGATGATGGTGGCGGTCGCCGCCTTCTTCCTGCTTCCCGCCGCCGCCTATAGCGCGGACCCCAGCCGCGCCTTCTGCGCCGAATACGTGGGTTCGTTCATGGAAGGGAGCAGGACCCGCGCAGCCGCGCCAAACGGCTACTTCGTTGCCGCGGCGTCGTTCTAGATCAGTCCGTAGAGAGTGATCCAGGGGACGGGTGTGGCAACCCGCCAGTGGCGGCATTTAGCGGATAACAAGAGTAAAATGTCGTTAGGCAAAATTATGACCGTCATGAACTGCGCTTCCTGCAAGCCGGTAAGCTGCTGCGGCTGCCCCGCGGCGTCGCGCCGGTCCTTTTTGAAGACGGC
>JAEUQD010000686.1 GCA_016789925.1 Bryobacterales bacterium
CGCAAGTCCGCCGCCGAGACCCTGAAGGCCATCCAGTCGTTCACCTACGAAGAGGGGCCGGACCCGGCGCCCGATGTGCAGAACGAACCCAAATCTCCCGTGGAATCAACACCACGGGACGCGAAACCGGAGCCCGGCACCTCGCCGGCAGCCTCCCCAAGGCCGCCGGACCTTGCCGGAACGTCCGAAAACGCTTCCGCTAAGGTGGTGAATAACTAAAATCCCTTAACCTTCACCGCTAGGGGTACACTCGACGTGTGTCTACAGACACTGTTCTTAGACTTTCAACAGTTCCTGGCCCGGACGCCAATTGCAGGGGGCGAGCCCACCGGTCTGGAGGGCATCGAGAACACGAAGCACTTCTTCGGGATTGCGGCCCACCGAGAGGTCAGTGACCATGACGAAACGGATGACGTTATCGGGATCGACGATGAAGGTGGCGCGCTGGCAAACGCCGGCGTTGGGGTCCAGAATGCCCAGGGCAGTGGACAGCTCGCGCTTCACATCGGCGAGCATCGGGAAGGGCAGGTTCTTGAGGTCGGGGTGATGAGTGCGCCAGGCGTGGTGGACGAATTCGGAATCGGTACTGCCGCCCAGGACTTGGGCATTGCGCTTGGCGAAATCCGCGCACGCGTCGCCGAAAGCGGCGATCTCCGTCGGGCAGACGAAGGTGAAGTCTTTCGGCCAGAAAAAGTAGACTTTCCACTGGCCTTTGTAATCTTCATCGGTAATGGTTTGAAACGCCTTGCTCAGATCGTTGCCGATGGCAACGGTGGCGGCGACAGAGTACTTCGGAAAAGTTTGACCTACTCCAAGCATGTGTATGAATCTCCTGAACTTGTTGGACGAAGAATGCGGTGCAACCCTAATCCACTTCTTCCTTAGGATACCTCGGGATCTCCGCGGGTTGTCCCCCGTTAGATGCTTGCAGGGTGGTCAAAAGATGCTCGATACGTTCCAATCGCTCCCGCAGTTCCTTGGTATCGGGATGTTCCTGCTGGCCGACGAAATAGCTGGTGACGCAGGCGCTGAAGGTAGAGATCAAGCCAATGCCGGAGAGCATCAGGACGACGGCGATGACCCTTCCGGGGAGGGTTGCGGGGGCGATATCGCCGTAGCCGACCGTCGTCGCGGTGACGATGGCCCACCAGACTCCGTCCTCATAGCCGCCCTGCGTCCTCTTCGGTTCCACCAATTCCAGTCCGCCTCCGCCGGCTAAGACCAGCACAAGAGTCGTCAAAGCGACGTACAGCAATCCCCGATGGGACAGTACGGTGCGCAATTCCGACAAGCCGCGCAGGGTCACCCCGGCTAAGCGGGCGAACCGCAAAACACGCGCGAGTCGCGTCAAGCGGACAGCCCCGAGCAAGCCGGGCAGCATCGGAAACGAAACGATCAGCACCAGAGGGCTCAGCCAATTCTTGCGGGCATATTTGCCGCGGTCCGGCGCGAACGCGAGCTCAATCGAATATTCGATGAGAAAGATGGCCCATACCGCCCAATCGGCGGAGGTGATCCAGGCGTTCTGGATGCCGCGCTCCTCGAGGATCACAATCGGGATGGTGAGCAGCGTTCCGATGAAGACGGCAATGTTCAAACTCCGTCCGAACCGTCCATCAAGAGTCACCCGGGCCAGCCGTGCAAACCGCAACACCCTTGCCAGGCGCGCCAGACGGACGGTTGAGAGCAAGTCCGGAAGGGGCGGAAAAGATAGGATCAGCACAAGCGGACTGAGCCAGTTGGCCCGCATGTACTTGAGGCGGCTGAGGGCGAGGGCGGTTCCGAGCGCATACTCGGCGAGGAAAATCAGCCACACGGTCCAGTCCGCGGCCGTCAGCCAGTCCGCACGAACGCCGCGTTCCTGGAGGATCACAATCGGGATGGTCGCAAAGGTCCCACCCAACACCACAAGGTTCAAGATCCGGCCAAAGCGCCCTTCGAGAGACACCTTCCTCATTTCCGGATACTGTACCGCACGGTTGCGGGCTTATCATAGGATCATTCGTCCTGGGCTATGCGCAAACCGGTTCTACTCATCCTTGTTACGACGCTGGTGGCGTCGGGAGAAGCGCCTCGCTACGAAAGCGGCATACAACCGCTGCTGGCCGCGCGGTGTCAGGGGTGTCATAACAGCAAGTCGGCGCAGGCCGGGCTGTCGGTTGCGACGCGGGACGATTTGCTGAAAGGCGGCAAGTCAGGGGCGGCGGTGGTGCCGGGCAAGCCGGTGGACAGCCTGTTGCTCACGATGGTGGCGGCGGGGACGATGCCGAAGGCGGGTGCAAAGCTGACAGAGGCCGAAGTGGCGAGGATCCGCACGTGGATTGAAGGCGGCGCGCTGCGGGACGGCGAACAGGAGTCGGCGCGCAAACCGGTGAGAGAGCGCGATGTCCATGCCATTCTCAGCGCCAAGTGCTGGGTGTGCCATGGGCGCAGAGAACAGAAAGGCGGCCTGGATTTGCGGACGCTCGGGTCGATGCGCCAGGGCGGCAAGTCGGGTCCGGCGCTCGTCGCGGGCAACCCCGAGGGAAGCCTGTTGGTGAAGCGGATCGTCAAGCAGGAGATGCCACCGCCGAAACTGCAAGAGGAATTCTCCGTGCGGGGCCTGACCGCGGATGAGTTGCAGACGTTGGAGCAGTGGATTCGCGAGGGCGCGGTGGAGGATCGCGAAGAGCCGGCAGCCGTCGAGCAGGTTCGTCCGAAGGATCGGGAATTCTGGGCGTTCCGGGCACCGCAGGCTCCGGCGGAGGGTGCTTCCGTCGACTCTTTGTTGCTGGCGAAGCTGAAGCCCGCCGGGTTGGCGTTCAATCCTCCCGCGGACCGGCGCACACTGATCCGGCGGCTGTATCTGGACCTGACCGGACTCCCACCCACGCCCGAGCAACTGGCGGCGGACCTGGCGGACAAAGATCCCCGGTTCTATTCGAAGCTGGTGAACCGGCTGCTCGATTCTCCCCGGCATGGAGAGCGCTGGGCGCGCTACTGGCTGGACGCGGTGGGCTATGCGGATTCCGAGGGCGGCACCAGCGCCGATTCGTCGCGGCCGCATGCGTGGCGCTATCGCGACTACGTCGTCCGGTCGTTCAACGCGGGTAAGCCGTTCGACCAGTTTCTGACCGATCAGATTGCCGGCGACGAACTGTTCGACTACAAGGCTCGCACGCAGTACACGGCGGAGGAGATCGACCTGTTGGCGGCCACGGGGTTCTGGCGAATGGCGCCGGACTCGACGTATAGCACTGAGCAGAACTTCATCCCGGAACGCATGGACGTGATCGCGGGCCAGTTGGAGATTCTAGGCTCGGCCGTGCTGGGAATGAGCGTCGGTTGCGCCCGTTGCCACGATCATAAGTACGACCCGATCCCGCAGAGCGACTACTATCGCCTGGTGTCGATCCTGACGCCGGCTTACGACCCCTATTCCTGGCTTTCGCCCAACAAGTGTCTGGGGGTGGGGGCTAACTGCGGTGACGACCGGATGCGCCATATTGTCATGCGGGCCGGGCCGGAGCACGAGGCTGTCGCAGCCCATAACGCACCGATCGAGCGGACGGTGGAGGAATTGGAGCGTCAACGGAGCGCAGCGTCGGACGCCAAAGTCAAGGCGGACTTGAACGAACGGATTCGCAAGGAGAAGGCCAAGCTGAAGGAGCGGCCGAAAATCCGGGCGCTGTTCGACCTGGGTCCGCAGCCGCCGCCGAACCGGGTGTTGCTGCGGGGTGATCCGGTGTCGCCGGGCGCGCTGGTGGAACCGGGCGTGTTGTCGGTGCTGAGCGAAGGGCTGACGCCCTATCAGCCGGTGTCGCTTCAGCATGCTTCGCACACGACCGGGCGACGTCTGGGGTTGGCACGCTGGCTGACAGACCCCCGGCATCCGCTGACGGCGCGCGTGATGGTGAACCGGATCTGGCAGCAGCATTTCGGCGAAGGGCTGGTTTCGTCTTCGGGGAACTTCGGCAAAATGGGCACGCCACCCGCCAACCAGGCGTTGCTGGACTGGCTGGCGACGGAGTTTGTCCGTCTGAATTGGGACATCAAGGCGATGCACCGGCTGATCCTCAACTCGGCTGCCTACCAGCAGGCATCGACGGTGGACGCCGCGCGGCGCGAGCGCGACCCGGAGAACAAACTGCTCTCGCGGTTCCCACTGCGGCGGCTGGACTCGGATGCGCTGCGCGATTCCATACTCGCGGTCGCGGGGCGTCTGGATCTGGAGATGTTTGGTCCGCCTGCGGCCATCGAGACCCGGAAGGATGGCGAAGTGGTCGTGAAGCCCGGCCGGCGTGGCTACCGGCGGACGATCTTCGTCGAGCAGAAGCGGGGCGAACCGGTCTCCCTGCTGGATGCCTTCGATTCGCCATTTCTCAATCCGAACTGCGTGAAGCGTGGTCAGAGCACGGTATCGTCACAGGCGCTGCACCTGATGAATAGCGACCTGCTGCGAGAGAGCGCGCGGTATATGGCCGGTCGGATCCGCGACGTGGCGGGACCGGTCGCTCAAGATCAGATTGACCGCGCGTACCTGGTAGCGCTCTCGCGCAAACCCACTGCCGCCGAAAGCGAGGCGGCACTGCGCGCAATGAAAGCCATCGAACGCGAGTGGCGGACCAAACTCGAAGGAGACCCGCCCGCCGAACCGGTGGCGTCGCGCGCGGAATGGCTTGGGCTGGCAACGATTTGTCACACGATTCTGAATTCGGCGGAGTTCCAGTATGTCGACTAAATTGAACCGGCGGGATTTCTTCGGACGGATGGCGGATGGCCTTCAGGGAGCGGCGCTCGCTTCGCTGCTGGCGCGCGATTGTCTGGGGGCGGGAGAGTTCGCGGATTTGAGGCCGCGCAAGCCGCATCACGACCCGAAGGCGAAGGCGGTGATTCAGCTTTTCATGAATGGCGGTCCGAGCCAGGTCGACCTCTTCGACCCCAAGCCCGCGCTAACGAAGTACGCGGGGCAGCCGCCGTCGCGCGACCTGGCCAGCGAGGTCCGGGCGGTCCGTGAAACGGGCGGCCTGATGCCGTCGAAATATGCCTTCAAGCGCCATGGACAGTCCGGTACGGAGATCTCCGAGATACTGCCTCACCTGTCGACGGTGGCGGACGATCTTTGCGTAATCCGGTCGATGTTCACAACGCATCTTGCGCATGAAGCGGCGCTGTTTCTGATGCACGGGGGCCGTATTCTGTCGACGCGGCCGACGCTCGGCTCGTGGATCGTGTACGGGTTGGGTTCGGAGAATCAGAACCTGCCGGCCTATGTGGTGCTGGACGATCCAAAGGGGCCGCCCATTAACTTCATTCAGAACTGGCAAAGCGGCTGGCTGCCCGCGGTTTTTCAAGGGACGCGGGTGCGGTCGGAAGGGTCGCCGATCCTGAATCTGCACGCTAAGGACGAATACCCGCCGGCGATTGTAGACCTGAGTCGCAGCCTGCTGCACCAGATGGACTCGGCTCACCGGGACAAGCATCTGGGCAATGCGGAACTGGAGGCCCGTATCGCCAACTACGAGTTGGCCGCGCGAATGCAAATGGCCGCCACCGACGCGCTGGACTTGTCGAAGGAAAGCGAAGCGACGCGCGAAATGTACGGGTTGAACGATGAGCGCACGCACTCCTACGGAAAGCGTTGTCTGATGGCGCGCCGGCTGGTGGAGCGAGGGGTGCGCCTGGTGCAGATCTACATCGAGGGGCAAATCTGGGATAACCATAACGAGATCTGGAAGGGTCTCGACTACGCGTGCGGCAAGACGGATCGTCCGGCTGCCGCACTGGTGAAGGACTTGAAACAGCGCGGTTTGCTCGACGATACGCTGGTGGTCTGGGGTGGCGAGTTCGGACGGCTGCCCATCGCCCAGGCGCCCGGAGAGAAGGCGGGCCGCGATCACGGCCCATCGGGATTCTCGGTGTGGCTGGCCGGCGGCGGGACCAAAGCCGGACTAACCTACGGGAGCACGGACGAAATCGGTTACCGGGCGGCGGAGAACCGCGTGAGCATTCACGACTTCCACGCGACGGTCTTACACCTGCTGGGCTTGAATCACCGCACGCTGGTCTACCATCGCGAGGGGCGCGGGGAACGCATTACCGACGAATTCCCCGCGCGCGTCGTGAGCGAGGTCATCGCTTAGCTTAGTGTCTGAGCGGCCTCCGCCGCGCCTCTTCGCTTTCACGCCCGGCCCGCTCGGCCACACAGACTCAGACCCCCTCCTGCGTTGAGGAGGCTGGCGACACAAAGCTGGTCTTTCCCAGCGCCCGCCCGCACCATCCTCGTCGAGCACGACATTACCCTCGACCTCTATGCGCAGTTGCTCGAACGCAACCCCGGCGATTATTGCTCGTTAACAGAGAAAATAGGCCGCGGGGTCAATGGTGGGTTTCGAAGGCGAGCGGACGTTCACCGCTTTATAGGCGCAGTCGGCAAAGGCCGCAAGGGCCACCGAGAACACCATATCGTCGTGCTGGGTCGATTTGGCGGGTTGGATGGTCTGCCGCCCCGAGGGCGTCGTCGTGATGCGCAGCGCGGCCAGTTCCCGGAAAAAGTCGATCGCCAGCGGCAGGTGTTTCGACACACGAAGGGTCCGCTCCTTCGTCAGGTTCTCGAGGTTGCCGAGCA
>JAEUQD010000704.1 GCA_016789925.1 Bryobacterales bacterium
CTACGCATTTGGCGTCCTGGGGATCCTGTTGGGTCCACTAGTGGTTTCTCTGGTCGCGGCTTTGCTCACAGAGATTCAGGAGTTCGTCTCCTCGAACCGGGAGCAGGATTCCAGTGCGGCCCGTCACGAGTGAAAGCCAGGACCGCGCTAATATCTACCAATGCTCTCCAGGCGCGCCTGTCTGTCGGCGCTCGCGGCCGCGGTGAATGCCGCGCCCGTCCCCAAGATGCAAGCCGTGCCCATGCCCGGCTTTCAGATTTCCTTCGAACGTAATGGCCGCGAGATCGCACGCTATCACTGCAACCCGGAACTGCGCCGCCCTTTCCTGTTCCCTGTCATCGGACCCTCAGGACGTCCCGTCACCCGCATGGGTCATCCGCACGATCCGGAAGGCCATTCCCATCACAACTCCGTCTGGATCACCCATCACGACGTCAATGGCGTCACCTTCTGGGGCGACAAAGGTCCGGGTCAGATCGTTCATCAGCGCATCGAGAAGCTCATCGACGGTATGAATAGCGCCGCCGTCATCGCCCACGCTCACTGGGTCAACACCGACACCAACCGCGTTCTGATCAAAGAGCGTCGCACGATCACCGTCCACGACTTGCCGGACAACGAACTGCTCATCGGCATCGACCTTGAACTCCAGGGCCCGGCGACGTTTGGAAAAACTCCCTTCGGGTTGATCGGCGTCCGCATGGCCAAAACCATCGGCGTCAACGACGGCGGCGGCGTGATTCGCAACTCGGAAGGCCGCGAGGATGAACCCAACGTCTTGTGGCAGCGCGCCAAATGGGTCGACTATTCCGGACCCGTCACGGACCAAGCGACCGAAGGCATCACCCTCTTCGACCATCCATCCAACCCCAACCACCCCTCCTACTTCCACGTGCGCCGCGACGGTTGGATGGGCGCGTCGCTCAGCCACGATGCCCCGCGCAAGTTCGACACCCTCAAGCTGCGTTATGGTCTCTATGTCCATGCTGGAACACCCTCGCGCGAAGCCCTCGAAAAACGCTTCCTGGAGTTTGCCCGCTAAATGAAACCCCTCCTGCTCCTGATTGCCGCGGCCGCCTTCGCCGCCGAAACGGTCGAGATCCGCTCCTCCATCGACGGCAAGCCGCAACCGGCCTCGATTTACGTTCCCCCGCCCGGCAAACCCGCGCCGCTGCTCGTGCTGCTGCACTCCTGGTCGGCCCACTACAATAACTCGAGCAAGACCGAAGTCGCTCTCGCCGAGGCCGAGCGCCGCGGATGGGCCTTCATCGCGCCCGATTTCCGCGGTCCCAACGACCATCCCGAAGCCTGTGGCTCGGACCTCGCCGTCCAGGACGTGCTCGACGCCGTCGGCTTCATGAAGCAGCGGACCAAAATAGACACACGCCGCATCTACGTGCTCGGCGGCTCTGGCGGCGGCTACATGACGCTCGTCATGGCGGGGCGCGCTCCGCACCTCTGGGCCGCGGCTTCGGCCTGGGTGCCCATTACCGATCTCGCCGCCTGGCACGCCTTCTCGAAAGCCAAGGACGCCCGCTACTGGAAGATGATGGAAAGCTGTTTCGACGGCCCGCCCACCAGCACCTGGACCCAGCAGCAATACCGGCGCCGCTCGCCTCTCTATTTCCTGACCCTTGCCCGCAACTTGCCCATCGACATTCAAACCGGCATTCAGGATGGCCACAGCGGATCGGTGCCGGTGAGCCACTCCTTGCACGCCTTCAATGTCCTGGCCGCGCCGGTTGACCGCATCAGCGACGCTGACATCGACTTCATCACGACTCGGGCCAGGATTCCTGCAACCGCGCCGGCGCCGCCCAAAGAGGATCGCATTCATCCCATCCTCTTCCGCCGCGCCTCGAACCGCGCCCGTGTCACCATCTTCGACGGCGGCCACGACACGGACTTCGCCGCCGCCATCCGCTGGCTTGAAAAGCATACCGGACCCGAAGTCTCGCTCCACATTCCGCTCCAGAACGATCAGGTGCTCGCGCGGCGCGACGGCCAGGCCGTCGTCCAGGGACCCCCGATCGAAGGTCTCCAGGTGTCCGTCAACGGCGGACCGTTCACACCCGGCTACCCTGCGCTCAAAACCGGTGGCCCCTATACGCTCGACTTCCGCGTCCTCAGGCAGGGCAGGGAAGTGGCTCGCACCCGCCGCACCGGCATCCTCGTCGGCGACCTTTATCTCTTAGCCGGGCAATCGAACATGGTGGGCCGAGCGCCGCTCGAAGGCGTCCTTTCATCCGACCCGCGCGTCCACATGCTCGCCGCTGAAGATGTCTGGATGGTCGCCCGGGAACCTGTCCACGAACAGCGAACACGTCCCGACAAAGTGCAAATCGGCGCCGGGCTCGGTCTGTCGTTTGCCCGCGACATGGTGCGACGCACCGGTGTGCCCGTCGGCCTGATTCCCTGTGCCCGCGGCGGTACTTCGCTCGAACAGTGGAATCCGGCCCACAAGCCTCAACTCCGCCGGTCGCTTTACGGCAACCTGCTGGCCCGCGCCCAACTGGCGGGTGGTCCCTTCCAGGCCATGCTCTGGTACCAGGGGGAAGCCGAGGCGTCCAGCCCGAAGCTCGCCGCCACCTATTTCGATCGCTTTGAGAAACTCGTCGCGTCCTTCCGTGCGGACCTCGCCCAGCCTGACTTGCCCGTGTACTTCGCCCAGCTTTCCATCCATCCCGTCGATCCCAAGCCCGACATGGTCGTCGGTTGGAACCTCGTCCGCGAAGCCCAGCGTCAGGCCTCCACGCGTATTCCGAATACAGGTATGGTGGCGACGCTCGACTTCACGCTCACTGATCCCATCCACCTCGATGGCCCGTCGCTCCAAGCTCTCGGGCGGCGTTTCGCGGCCCTCGCTTCGGGCCAGGCGCCGCCTCGCTTTGAATCCGCCCAATGGGACGGGCCCAACCGAATCCGGCTCCACTTTTCGCGCCCCATCAAGACCCAACCGCTCGCGCAAAGCTTTCAGCTCTTCAACAACGCGGGGTCGCCGGTCTACGGAGTCTTTCACGCCGCGCTCGATGCCAAGGGCGATGTTCTGCTCGATGTCGCCGCCGTTTCCGGTGATGTGCAACTGTTCTATGGCTACGGTTTGAACCCCGTGGCGAGCCTGCCCGAAGTGCCCGCCTTCTCTACTGCTCTTGATAGCCGTAGTAGGCCCGCAGATACGAAGTAACCGCGTTGCGGTGTGGCGGTACATAACCGGAAAAGTGCGCGCGCCCGCCCGCGCGGCTGCGCAGCACGTTCCAGAACGCCGGCCACTCGATGGAGTCTCCACGCAGCAAATGCTCCTGAAGCGTCATCAATAGCGGATCGTTGATCGCTTGCGTCCCGATGCCCCGCGTTGCAATCACTTGCGCCCGTGGCGCTGCTTCCAGCACTTTCATCGCGTCGCGTAACCCCCGGCAACTGCCCAACACCACCAGCGCATTCTCGCGGCTCATCTGCTTCAGCGAATTCTCGACGTGATACGCATGTCCCCGATGCACCAACACTGTCGG
>JAEUQD010000709.1 GCA_016789925.1 Bryobacterales bacterium
TTGAATGCGTCGCAGGCCAAAGCCCAGTCTCATCCTATGGCTGTCGCCGCGGTCACCCGGCTCCTGGGCACGCTGCGCGGTGAATCCGGCGAAGCCGCCCTGCGCATCGCCTCGGCCCTCAACGCCAACCCCAAAACGCTCATGACCACCGCCGCCGCCACCGCCGACAACAACTCGGCGTCCGGCGCGGATCGGGTCCACGCCGTGGGCATTCTCGGTTTAGGCGGCGCAGGCGCGGTGGCCAAGTACCTGGCGCCGCAGTATCCTTCCGATCTCCGGCTGGCCGCCGCGCGAGCCGCTGCACGAGCCAAAGGGGACGACGCCGTCAAAGTCTTCGTTCAAAATTTCCGGGCGCTCACCGGGCCGATGCGCGAGGCCGCCGCACCGGTGCTTTTCCGCAGCCCCGCGGCGATTCTCGCTGTCTTTGACGCCATCGACGCCAACCAAGTGCCGCTGTGGGCCGTCGACGCCAGCCGCGCCCGCACCCTACAGGCACACCAGGACCCCACGGTGCGCGAACGCGCCAAGAAGTTATTCGAGTCAGCCGGCGCGGACCGTAAGAAGGTCTTCAACGACTACCTGCCCGCTGTCCACCGCGACGGCGATGTGACCCGGGGCAAGGCCGTTTTCGACCGTGTCTGCGCCGAATGCCACGAACTGGGCGGCCAGGGACACGCCGTCGGTCCCGATCTGCGCAGCGTCACCAAGCGCTACAAAGAAATTCTGCTGGCGAATATCCTGTTGCCGAGTGAAGCTGTCGAGCCCGGTTACGAGGAGTATGTGGTGGAAACCAAGGACGGTCGGATGCTGACCGGGATTCTGGCCAAGGACACTCCATCGAGCATCGTCCTGAAACGCGCGAAGGGCGAAGAGGACACCGTCGCCCGCTCGGAGATTCGCGAGATGCGCACCGCCGGCGCCTCGCCCATGCCCGACGGCCTGGAGAAAGACATCACCATCGAGCAGATGGCCGACCTGATCGCGTTCCTGAAAGTCCCGAAATAGAGAGCCATCCAAAGACGGGTGGGGTATGATTTGAGCGATGGCGGTGATTGCCGTTTCGGGAGAAGCCGGCTGCCGGATTGAAGAGGTGGCCCGGCTGGCGGGCCTCCGCCTGGGCTTCGCGTACGTTTCCGAAGCGACGCTGCGGCAGTTGATCGTGGAGGACTTTGGTGGCGAGATTCAGATTCCGGATGCCGCTTATCCGTCCGCGGTCACGGCGGTAGTGGCGAAACTGGCGCGGGAAAGAAGCCTCGTGTTCAGCGCCGCGGGCGCGGAACTGCTGGTAGCCGGTTTTCCGGCTGTCTTGCGCGTGGGCATGACAGTTCCCCTGCGCTACCGCATCGGTAACATGATGCTCGAGCACCGGCTCGACCGGCCGCAGGCCCAACGGCTCATCGAACAATTGGACGCGGAAGACCGCGTACTCCGCAAGCGCAGATTCCGCCGTATTAGTTCCCCGCCCCACCTCTTCGACCTGATCATCAATACCGAGCACCTCGATACCGATCAGGCCGCCGGCATCGTCGAAACCGCCGCCCGCCAGCGCGGTTTTCCCGAACACGGTCCTTTGACCGTGGGCCAGGAAGCCGAGTTGCAGTTTCAGGCGCGGCTGAAGCTGGCGCGCCATGGCATCGCTCCGGCCGGCAAGGCTGCCCTGCCCAAACGGCCCTTTGTCAACGAGAGCGAAGAGATCTTCGCCAACCTGCTCAACTTCTACCGCATCGACTGGCAGTACGAGCCGCGCAGCTTTGGCATCCAGTGGGACGCCGCGGGGCGTGTTACTGAGTCGTTCACACCCGACTTCTACCTGCCCGAGTTTGACCTCTTTATCGAACTAACGACGATGAAGCAGGCCAACGTCACAAAGAAGAATCGAAAAATTAAACTGCTCAAAACAATCTATCCTCACATTAATATCCAGGTGTTCTACCAGAAAGACTTCCAGAACCTGGTCTTCAAGTACGGATTGACCGAACGCGCGCCGGTCGCATGAATCCGCCGTATCCGCCCCCGATCGACCGCGTGCTCTACACCGAAGAGCAAATCGAGCAGCGTATCCGCGAGGTGGC
>JAEUQD010000731.1 GCA_016789925.1 Bryobacterales bacterium
CCCCAATCGTAACGAAGACCCTGCACGGGAGTTACGGAATAGCGGAACGCTACACGGTCGGAGTCACCCAGCAACTGATCGATCTTGAAGCTGTAGCGGTTGTCTTCACTGGTAACGCCGCGGACGAAGATCGCGTTGTTCCCGTCGATGGCCGGCAATCCGTCCGGACGCAGCCAGGTGATGTTGGGAGTGTTCTGGCCGGGTGTAAAGGGGAAGAGCGTCTTGAGAATGTTCTGGGCGAGTGGATTGGCTGCCAGTTGACGGCTGAGGTCGGAGTTGGGGACGGCGGTCCAGGCGGAGTTGGCCAGTTGCGGACCTACCGGGTATCCCTGGGCGTTCAGGTTATAGCGGTAGTAGATGCCATTGGTGCGGATGGGTGAGGCGATGGCGGCATCGATGTCGCGGGCGCGGAGGGTAGGATCGAGGAAGTCGTATTCGTTGCGGAAGCGGCCGGCGAGAACGTCGGCGGTCGGCAGCCGGACGCGCGAGGCTCCAATGCGGAGGCTTTGGCGCTGGGGCTCGCCGCTGGCCCAGAAGAAGGTGCGATTGTTGCCCTTGTAGATTTTTGGGATGATGACCGGACCACCGATGGCCCCCGTGTAGGTGTCATAGCGCGCGGTCGGGCCGAAACTCGATCCAAGAAAGCGCGTCTGCAGGCCAGGGTCGGTATGAGACCACGTGAAGTTGCCGTGGAACTCGTTGGCGCCGGACTTGGTGGCCTGATTGATGATGCCTCCGGTGGTGCGTCCGTACTGGGCAGGGATGCCGTTGGCCTGAACGGAGACTTCCTGGACCGTGTCCGCCGAGAACGTAATCACGGCGCGGGCGTTGCCCGCCGACATGACGTCGGAGCCGTCGACCAGGATCGAACCGCCGCCGGGCCGCCCGCCACCCACGGTGATGGACCCTCCCGGCGTAACGGCCTGGGTGAATACGGCCGGCATCTCACTCTGGACCCCGCCGTTGTACTGCGGGTCGCCCTGCGAGCCGGGAGTGAGCAGAACGGCCGAAAGCGCGCTACGGTCGTTGAAAGGAAGATCCTGCAGAAGCTGGTTCTGCACCGTCGTCGTGACCGCGGCGGAGTTGGGGTTGATCAGCGGAGCCTCTCCGCTGACGCTAATGGACTCGCTGACCTGGCCGAGTTCGAGTGTGAAGTTCTGGGTTGTCGTCTGTGCCACCCGAACTTCCACGGAACTGGCAACAGCCGCCTTGAAACCAGGAACGAGCACTTTGAGTTCATATGCGCCCGGGGCCAGACCGCTGATGCTGTAACTGCCGCCGGCCGAGGTTTGGGTACGGATGATTTGGTTGCGGGCAAGATCCTTCGCTTCCACTGGAGCAGCGGCGACGGCAGCTCCGCCAGGGTCGGACACAAGTCCGGTAATAGTCCCGCTGGTGCTCTGAGCGAGGATCGATGAGGCGCCGAGAAGGAGAATCGCGACGGCCTTGTATGGGGGGATCGTTTTAAAGGCAGACATAACAGACCCTAATGTCTCAATTACTACCACATGTTGAGTTGAACAACAAGGGCCTGCTGTCTCGATCTGCTACCTGCCCTACAATGCAGGAATGTGGGCCCGACGGGCGGCGATCCGTTTTCTCGTTCCGGTCCTTCTCCTCCCGTTCCCGGCTCTCCTTGCGCCCCATGTTTCCGAAGATCCGATCGCTTGGGCATACAAGGTTTACCACCCGTTCCTGTATCGCTATCCGAATTACTTCGCTTCGGTTGTCATGAGTCCTACTTCACTCTCGGAGTTGAGGAAGAAGAGCCCCCTCGATCAGTCCCTTGAATTGGCGCGCCTGATGATTCAGCACTGGTGATTCTTCCAGCTAAGGGCGGACTCCTAACTTCTTCAGGAAGGTGATCATCGGGCACCAGTTGGTGAAGGCGGACTGGAACAGGTTGAGGCCGACGAAGGCGGTAAAGAGGAACCAGTAGGGGCTGACGTAATAACCCAAGGCTACGGAAAGCATGACGAAGAAGCCCGCGATCAGGCGGAGGTAACGGTCGACGGTCATTGGTGTGCTCCTTTTTTGTGGAAGACGTAGTAAACGATGGGGACGGTCATCCGCGAGAGCGCCAGTGAAGCCACTTCGCCCGCCATCAGCGCGATGGCCAGTCCCTGGAAAATCGGATCGAACAGAATCACGCTGGAGCCGATGACGACTGCGGCGGCGGTGAGCATCATGGGCCGGAAGCGGACGGCGCCGGCGTCGATGACGGCGTCGCGCAGAGGCATGCCCTCGGTGAGACGCAGTTCGATGAAGTCAACGAGGATGATCGAATTGCGGACCACGATGCCCGCGCCCGCGATGAAGCCGATCATCGACGTGGCGGTGAAGAAGGCGTTGAGGGCGCCGTGCGCGGGGAGAATGCCGACCAGCGAAAACGGGATGGCGGCCATGATGATCAACGGAGTCCCGAGCGAGCGGAACCAGCCTACTACCAGGACGTAGATCAAGACAAGGACGGCGGCAAAGGCGAGGCCGAGGTCGCGGAACACCTCGTAGGTGATGTGCCACTCGCCGTCCCACTTCATTGCGTATTCGTTGGGGTTCGACGGTTGGGCGGCGGTGTATTGGGGCAGGTCGATCTTGGGTCCCAACGCGAGAATCGCGTAGACGGGAGCTTCCATCACGCCGGCAATGTCGGCGGTGACGTAGGTGACGGGCACGAGGTTCTTGTGATAGATGGCCCGGTCCTGCACGGTCTCTTCGGTGCGGGTGAGTTCGCTCAAGGAGATGAGCTGACCTTGACGGGAGCGTAG
>JAEUQD010000760.1 GCA_016789925.1 Bryobacterales bacterium
GACGCGCGCAGTAAGCGGGTTGTCGCCGCTGGCAATCCACTTGGCCAGGGTCATGCGGCGGCCGCGGGTCGGAAACATCTTATAGCGATCAAGTTCGAGCCTGGCCGGTTTGCTGTGCCCTTCGACGGCGCTCAAGAAGCCTGGCTCAACGGGTTCGCCAAGTTGGTCGTAGGCGCCACGGATCTGCACATAGGTTGTGGCGACGCTGGGCCCAAAGGGAGGGCCATCGGCGTTCCGGATCGCCATGGCGACGGGGGCGAGGCGTTCGAGAGCGCGCTTCAATTGGCGGATCTGGTTACCAGTATCCTGATACGCCTTGGCTTCCTCGTCGGAGAAGGCGCGCGCTGTTTTGACGCCGAGCGCGGCGGTATTGTCGCCTTCGTTGCCGATTGCGCGGTCGAGGTCGCGCACCTCGGGTGGCTTCTTGGCGTCGGGTTTGTGAACTTTCCAGTTCTCGGCCAGTTTGGCGAGCAAATCCTTCTGCATGCCGGCTCGCAGAGTTTCCTGTTTGGTCAGTTCGGCCTGCGTGCGCGTCTTGAGGGCTTCGATGCGTTCCTTCTCGCCGGGCCGGTAGAAGCCGGCAGGTTCGGTACCCCCAACGCGTCCGGTGTTGGTGATCTGGAGCGAAGCGAAGAAGGCCTTCATGCGGTAAAAGTCCTTCTGGGGAATCTCGTCGTATTTGTGGTCGTGGCACTTCGCGCAACCGACGGTAACCCCGAGGAAGGCGGAACCGATGGTGGAGACGACCTCGGTGAGGTAGGAATCGCGGTTTTCGTCGCTGACCGGAGTGCGATTGAATGGAGCGAGGCGGAGGAAGGTCAGGGCAACGACCTTTTCGGGTTCGGGCGGCGGAGCAGGCACGGCGCTGTTGACGTAAAAGAACTCGTCTCCCGCAATCTGCTCCTTGATGAACTGATCGTAGGGTTTGTCGTTGTGGAAGGCGTCGATGACGTAGTTGCGGTAGCGCCACGCATTGGGGAAATCGGTGTCGCCTTCATAGCCGTTGGTATCGGAGTAACGGGCAATGTCGAGCCAGTGGCGGCCCCAGCGTTCGCCGTACCGGCGGTCGGCGAGGAGGCGGTCGATGAGTTCCTGGTAAGCGGCGGGCGAATTGTCATCGACGAACTCCCGGACTTGGGCGGGGGTCGGCGGAATACCCCAAAGATCGAAGTAGAGGCGGCGAACGAGAGTTCGCTTGTCGGCCTCGGCTGCAGGCGTCAGATTATTCGCCTCAAGTTTATTGAGAATGAACTGATCGATCTCGTTGCGCGGCCAAATCCGGTTGCTGACCGCGGGCGGTGGCGCATCGACTGGTTTGCTGAAGGCCCAGTGGCGACGCCCGGTGGCGGACGTTTCGGGGGGGAGTTGGGCGATCCAGGATTCAATCTTCGCGATGACTTCGGGCGGAAGCGGTTTGCCGAAAGGCATTTGCGGTTTGATTTCTCCGCGCAGGAGTTTGATCAGAGTGCTGGCAGCAGGGTCCCCCGGTTTGACGGCCGCCCCATGGCGCGCCCCGCCGGCGATGACGAGCGCGCGCGATTCGATGGAGAAGCCGCTCGTCCTGGTTTTGCTGTCGTGGCAGGGGAGGCAGTTTTGGCGAAGAACGGGAGCGATTTCGGATTCAAAGAGGTCGGCCGGCTGAGCCGCCAGTGACAAGATGCCGGTGAGCGTCAGAACCCTCAGCATGTTGATATTTCACTCAGACTAATCGATTTGGCATCGCCGATCAAGACTTCCCATTGAGCAGTTGGCGGATGGCGACGTCGGCGGTGTTGAGCGGGTGCTGTGCGGCTTCCTGGCGGAGTTGGGCGAGCCGCGGATAGCCTTTTTTGCGCTCTTCGGCCCACTCGCGGGCGAACGCGCCACTTTTAATGAAGGCCAGACTGTCGCGCATCCGCTGGCGTAGTTCGGCGTTGCCGCCCGTGGAGTTCAAGCGGCGCGACAGGACCCCATACTGCGACGTGGGCGAATGGTATGCCATCTGGCCAAAGGGACCCTGCCGTGCCATGGCAAGGAAAATGTCGGCGGGTTCGGCCGAGGCGTAGAGTTCGAGAGCGATGGCCTCCTTCGGATAGCCCTGCTCTTCGAGAACCTCGTAGGCCGTGAGGAGACATTCGAAGATGGCGGGCCAAAGGCCCTGTTCGGCGAAGAGGTCGAGTTCGGCCTCCGTGGCGAAAGTGGTATGAAAAGCCCCGGCGCGAGTACAACCGATGCCTTTAGTGAGGGCGAGAGTGATGGGCCACGCGTTACCAGTAGCATCGTTCCAAACATCGACGTCGGCGTTGACACCGCTGCCGCCTTCAAAAGCAATGCGCACCTGGCGGCCGATGGTTCTGGGAGCGACCATCACCACGTCGACATCCTTGGGGGGAACGATGAGGCCGAAGTGGACGTTGTAGCCGCTGGCAAAAGAGATCAATTTCCCAGGCTTAAGATTGGGAGAAATGGATTCCTGATAGACAAGGTCCTGGACTTCGTCGGGGATGACCACCATCACGACATCGCCCTGAGAGGCTGCTTCGGCGATGGAGACGGGTTCGAAGCCGTCTTTGATGGCCGCTTCCTTGTAATGGTCGTCAATATTGCCGACGATGACATTCAGACCGCTGTCGCGGAGGTTAAGCGCCTGGGCCCGGCCCTGGTTGCCGTAGCCGATCATGGCAATCACGCGGCCATTGAGCGCGCTCAAATCTGCATCGTTTTCGTAAAAAACTTTCACCCCGTTTGGCCTCTCTGGTAATTGATACTCGCGGACATTATATCCGTAGTTTCCCACGGATGACAAGCAGACGATTGGCGTTCAGACCGTTTCATGGTATCAATATGGAGATAATGCCTAAAAGCCGGCTCAAGCCGCCTAAACCGCCGCGCGCGGTGTTGCTATCATTAGGCGCGGGGACCGGGCTGAAGCCAGTCGAATCCATGGGGACCAAGTTAACACCAACAAAGAAAGCGGTAGCGACCACGAAGTACGAGGTACCTGCGCTCAAACGGGCGTTCGCGATTCTGGACAGTTTGAACGGGACAAGCTTTGGCCTGTCGGTGCGCGAAATCAGCAGAGAGCACGGCATCCCTTATAGCACGGCCTTTTACCTGCTAGACACGATGCGGGAATGCGGCTATGTGCAACGCAACGACGACACGAAGAAGTACCTGCTAGGCCACAAGGTATTCGCGTTCCGTGGTAGTAGCGCGCAGCGTGAACTGGTAAGCCTGCGGGCCGTAGCGCTGCCTGTAATGGAAGAACTGAGCAAGCTGACCGGACTCACCACGCATCTGGCGACGCTGGAAGAAGACGAAGCGGTGTATATCGAGCGGGCGGAACCGGCCACGTTCATCCGTTTGAATACGTGGGTGGGCAAGCGCCACCATCTGCACTGCTCGGCGGTAGGCAAGGCGCTGATCATGTACATGGCGAAGGACCGCGTCGAGTCGATATGCGGTGGCAGCAAGTTGTTGCGCCGCACTGACCGAACGATAACAACGTTCAAGGCACTGTGGGATGACTTGAGGCGCTCGGCGGAGCGGGGTTACTCGATTGACGACGCCGAGGATGAGGCCGAGGGGCGCGGAGTGGCTGCGCCAATCATGGACGGCAACAAGAAGATCGTGGCGAGCCTGGGTTTCGCGGGGTCGCTGAGCCAACTCCCAGTGGACAGGATGGATCCGTTAGGGAAACTCGTGAGGCGATCAGCGGACCAGATTTCGCAGCAACTTGGATACCCGATCGCGGACAGCAGAGTGTCCGGCGTCGCCGTGTAGCACGATGCAGGGTCAGCGGCGCTGGTATGTCGTAGGCCTTCTCTTTCTCGCCATCCTGATCAATTACGTCGACCGCGGCAATCTGAGCATCGCCGCCGTCCCGCTGATGAAGGATTTCGCGCTGTCGCCGACGCAGATGGGCTTGCTGCTGTCGGCGTTCTTCTGGACCTACGCCGGCATGCAGATTCCGGCGGGGATTCTGATTGACCGGTACGGCATCCGGCGGATCTACGCGGGTTCGTTTCTGTTGTGGTCGTTGGCGACGGCGGCGATCGCGTGGGCGGATTCGTTCGGCCAGATTTTTGCGTGCCGGATGATGCTGGGGATCGGAGAAGCGGTAGCTGCCCCGGCGAGCCTGGGCTACATCCGGCGTAGTTTCCGGCAGGAGGAAAGCGGACTGCCGACGGCCGTGTACACAGCAGGGATGATGGTGGGGCCAGCGGTAGGCAGTTTGGCCGGAGCGCTCATTCTGGAAAGTGTGGGCTGGCGTGCGCTGTTTCTGATAACCGGTTTGGGCGCGTGCTGGTGGGTGATTCCGTGGCTGTGGATGGCGCCGCGCGGGCGTGCGGAAGATGCGGAGGCGGTCCGGCCGGCAGCAGCGGCAATCCGCTGGAAGCAGGTATTCACCAACCCGCTCTTTTGGGGCATTACGATCGCGGCGTTTCTGTATTCCTACTACTGGTATTTCTTCCTGACATGGATTCCGTCGTATTTGCTGATGACCCACGGCTTTTCGTTCACGGCGATGGGAACGGCGACGGCGCTCCCCTTGGCGGGCATGGCGTTGGTGGCGGCAGCGGCGGCGCGGTTGGCCGATGGTCGGATCGCCCGGTCGGGGAGACCCATCGAAACCAGGCGGGCCTTTGTCACGGCGGGCTTTCTCTTGGGCTGCCTGATGCTGTTGTTGCTTGTATTCCGGTCCCGGGCGGCGGCGTTTCCGATTCTGACGGTGTCGATGCTGGGCTTGGGATTGGCAAGCGCAAACTACTGGGCACTCACGCAGGCGATCTCGCCGCAAACGATGATCGCGAAGGTGGTGGCCTATCAGAATACGATCGCCAATCTTGCCGGGATTGTAGCTCCGATCGCGACAGGCCGGTTGCTGGGCGAGGAAAAGAACTTTGACCGAGCGATCGCCTGCGCCGGAATCGCCTTGCTGGCGGCAGCGGGTGCCTACCGTTTCCTGATCCGGCCAGAGGACGTGGGGCGGTTCCGGGCCGACTGTGGCGATGCCTGAGGGCCAACGATGATTCATGGCGACGGTTTTTTCGGTAAGCGACATGGCCTTCGACATACTCAAGAAAGCCCGCACCCCCTTGCATGTCTCCGACATCTTGGATCGCATCCACACCCAGTTCGGCCTTACCGTCGATCGCGAAAGCCTCGTTTCTTCCCTCACCAAGAAAGTCGCCCGCAAGGACGTTCTCTCTCCAGCCGGAGGCTCAATGAGCTTGCTCGCCGCCTTCCTGGCCATTGTGCAAGACTGGCGTAACGTCTTTCCTCAACAGCGCACCTTCCAACGAGGAGTGCGGCAAGCGCTCGGCTCTCTCGTCTGTCTGGGCCGTCGCTGTTTGACGCGCATCATCTGGACCAACGGCGGCCAGGATCGCAGTTGGAGCGCCGAGTACTTCCTCCACTCCCGCTGTCAGTGGAGCCGAAAGGGCTGTTCCGTCCGATCCTGAAACAAGCCTGGGAGCATTGCCCGCAACGGCTGGTTGGTGTCGCCATCGACGATACGCGAGATGCGCCAACAGTATCGGGAAGCGGTCAAACGGAAGAATCTGTCGCGCAGCTTTGTGGAGATGGGCCGGCAACTGCGAAAAGAACTGGACGATGCCGGAGGTCGCAACAAAGTGCTGGTGCTGGCCGGTGACGGCAGTTTCTGCAATCGGACTTGCCTGGCAGAAATTCCGGAGCGCTCGGTATTGCTGGTGCGCGCCCGCAAGGACGCCAAGCTGTGCTTTCGCGGGCTGGCTTGCGCTCATGGCGGCCCGCAGTTCGACCTCCAAATCGCGAATTCTGACTTCGTTCGGGCTGCCGCCGCTTGAAAGTATGTGGAAACTCCAGTCACCGCCTGAAAGGCGGTGGGATTAGACCTGGAAGACCGAGCTAAACCCGCCGCACCCACTTTGTGCCCATCCTCATTTCCGGGGGTGACGCGCGCGTCATGGGATGTTTCGTTTCGCAGGGATTCCATACAGTACCTGGTCTCGGGCTCGATCCGCCCTCGCCTGGCTCCGAACTTTGAGGTGGTGGCGTGGCGAAATTTGAATGTGCTCGTCGTTCAGGTATAAGGCCATCGACGTCAAAAGCCGTCCTCATCTGCGAAGGTCTCGGGATGACACGCAATTGTAAGATGCGAAGAGCGCGGTCGCACCCTTTGGCTCAAGTGGCGCCTCTAAGCGCCTTCGCCACCATGTCAGGAAATCGGTCTATCACTGTCAGGTAGGCGCGTACGGGGCTCGGCGGTTATGGCGCGCCGCATCGAGCTCTGGTCCTTGGAGCGCCTGGTGCCGGACGCGAGGAATGCGAGGACGCACTCGGCGGAACAGGTGGCGCAGATCGCGGCGTCGATTGCGGATTTCGGGTGGCGGTGAATTCCCAAACGGCTTCGAAATAGCGAACTGTGCTGAGCACCGCGCACTTCATGAATCCCCATTCGAGTGTTGGCGTTTCGTTCAACGTCGTCTCGGCGTCGTCCCTTTCACCGCACCACCGTGCTCTCATCGATGTGTTTCCGGTAGGATGTTAATAAAGGACTTTCAGGTCTAGAAAGGAATGTCGCTTTGACGCACACCCGTCTCCATCATTTCCTGTTCCGCAGTTCGCTGCTGCTGAGTATGACAGTCCCCGCCGCCGCGCCTGCCGTCGGCAGTTCCGCGATTGAGGGGCCATGGATATTCACGATCGGTGGTTATGCACATAAGGTTGAATTCCATCAGTCGGTGAACGGATTGACGGGTTCCATGGAGTACGGCTCCGGCATGGATGCCCTGCGGGACCTACGCTACGATTCCAGTTCCGGAAGCATCTCGTTTCTCCGGCCGCTGCGTGCGTACGGGATCAGCGACCAGAACTTCAGAGGCACCATGGAGGGAACCGCGGGCGAAGGCACCCTGACGGATCCTGGACGCAGTCTGAAATGGACCGCGGCGCGCCCTAGCGGCTATCGTCCTCCAGATCCCGTGCCCTCCCAAGGAAGACCGGTCAGCACGGCCGGCTTGCAGGGACGAATCAGCACGTCTACCGGACGTGACTTTGTGGCCGGTGCGCGCATCCTGATCGGAAGGCTGGAGTTTCAAGACAGCAGCCAACCGGTGGACAAACTCCTGGTGACTTCGCTCGCTGCAGATACTGTGACGGACGAGAACGGCAACTTCATCGCCGTCGTTCCATCCGGAATCTACGACGTGGTGGTTTGGAAACGGGGTTACACTCCCCGACGCGACCGGGGAATCACGGTGCCTGGCCGATATAGCGCCACTATTGGGAAAGACTCCATGCGCACCAGTGCGCACATGGAGCTGCAATTACTGACGTCCAAGCCCGGGCCAGAACGGTCGAATCAGGCGGTGAATCTGGCTTTCAAGCGTCCCGCCAGTCAGAGCAGCCTCTCGGAATACTCGAAACCCAACGATGCCAAGGGTGGCGTGGACGGTGTGAAGAACGGCGGTTTCGGCTTTCACACCAACCGGGAGAACCATCCTTGGTGGCAAGTGGATCTGGGCGCGATTTGCCGGATCGAGGAAGTGCGGATATTCAACCGCACCGACTTCAATCCGGAGCGAGCCTCGACGCTCATGATCAGGTTTTCAGATAACGGCATCAACTGGAAGACCGTGTATGAACATGACGGCACCAATCCCGGCGGCATCGGCAATCCGCTTAGAGTTCGTTTAGCGAACGGGTCGGGACGCTACGTCCGGATTGAGCTTAGATCCCCCAACGAGTATCTTCATCTGGACGAAGTCGAGGTTTACGGTCCTCCACCGGCGAACCGGTCGTAGCCGCGGGCCATGGCGAACGGCAGCAGAACGCATCCACCGCGGAAGACAGGGCTTCTTCTCAATCTGGGCCTTGGTTGTTTCGGGCTGCTCCTGCTGGCGTGGGGTGCGAGCTACTTGGCCCTGGCGGCGTTAGGCCGGGAGCGGGCAGGATTCATCGATTACAGCGTCCGGAGCTATGGCGCTTCACGCGGCACCGTCTACACGGTGTACTACGGTTTCCAAGTGCCAGGCCGAGGCAACTACCACGGCTCCGCCTCGACCGGCGCCAATCATCCTCCCGCCGGCCGGTTGAACATACGTTACTTGAGCTTCTGGCCGGGCATCAACCATCCAGGCAGCGCTGGACTCCTGCTTTTCTATTCGGCTGCGCTCCTGACACCAGGAGCCTTTCTCGCCGGCTTCAGCGCGCGCGCACTCGGCCGGAAGGCGCGGTCCGCGAAGTTGAGAAACTGCTCCCAGTCGTAAAGCGTCACGCCGTGTTTGCTTGTTCGAAGGTGGTATCCGATGCGGCCGTGAACCGGCTTCCCCACCGCCGGAAACAGAGCGGCCGCCAGTCCTTCGACGCCAAGGAGGCGGTAAACCGCATCGGCGCCCTGCGGGGCAAAGCGTCGCATCGCCGCCACTCTACCTGATCCACCTCGGCCCCGCGGAAGGGCTGATCCGCATGTATAGGGAAACTTCTTGTTTTCGTCGAGAGCACAAGAGGGGGACGGAATCGACCTCGCGCGTGCGCGCGGGGCATCTGGAGTGGAAGTCGCCTCCGACCGCCACCGAACAGGGTCCACACATGAAAGCTGCATGAAACGGATATATTCCTATCGTCACGATGGTATATACTGGAGCCCCCGAGGAGGATACAGATGCCCGTTTCGCCAACATATCCAGGCGTATATATCGAAGAATTGTCGAGCGGTGTTCGGACGATTTCCGGCGTCGCCACATCGATCACCGCTTTTGTGGGCTACACGGCCCGTGGGCTGGACAACCGCGCGAAGCGCATCTTCAGCTTTGCCGACTTTGAACGGCACTTTGGCGGGCTGGCTGCCGACAGTGAGCTGAGCTACGCGGTGAGCCACTACTTTGCCAACGGCGGTTCGGAGGCATACGTGGTCCGCGTGCCCAAGAACGACGCCAAGGCGGCGCTGATTACCGCGGAGGACAGTGCCGGGGCGGGAGCGAAGAAGGCGCTGACGTTCACGGCGCTGAGCAAGGGCGCGTGGGCAAACCAAGTGGTCGTCGACGTGGATTACGACGGAATCCCGGTGGCCGATACGAAGGCATTTAACCTGACGATCACGGACCGGACCACGGGGGTGACGGAGACGTTCGCCAACGTGACGATGGACACGGCGAAGTCGAGTTTCGTGGAAGCAGTGGTGAACGACCCGGATACGGGGTCGCAACTGGTGTCGGTGAAGGTGGCCGACGCAACGGCCGGACGCCCGGTGCAAACCGGGCTGGCGGGGGGAGACATCGATCTCACCGCGCTCAAGAACGATAACGACTACGGGCTGCGATTAACGCTCGACGTACCGGAGACCGCGCCGAACACTCCGGTGGTAAGCCAGTTGCCAGTGGTGGTGATCGCGAAAGGCGACGCCATTCCGGGGTCCATTCTCGGGTTGGCGAAGCTGGTGGAACGGACTGTAAACCTGGCGCTGGGTGCGAAACTCCCGGGCGCCAGCGTTCGCGTCACGCCGTCGGCCAGCGGGAAAGGGTTGCGGCTGATGGCGGATGCGGGTCCGGGGCGTCCAGTGGACCCGACGATCACGGTGACCACCGCGGTGGCCAACGATCTGGCGGCGACGCTGAAGTTGGACGGGGCCTCGAATCCGTCGAAAAACGTCTCGCACTACAATCTCGGCAAAGGCCGGGCGGCGGATGCGCAGATCGACGCGGTGGCCGGCGAGGACGGAACGGTACTGCCCAAGTCGGCGGACCTGATCGGGAGCCAGGCGCAGTTCACCGGCATCTACGCGCTTCTCAAAGTAGACCTGTTCAACATCCTTTGCATTCCCGACGCGACGCGGGCGCTGGCGAGCAATCCGAAAGCCCTCGATTCGGCCAACGTGGACCCCAATTCGATCTACAGCGCGGCGATGACCATGTGCAAAGAGCGGCGGGCGTTTCTGCTCGTAGACGCGCCGCCGAACGTGAACACGGTGGACTCGGCGGTGGACTGGAAGTCGTCGGGGTTGAAGGTACACGACACCAACGGCGCAGCTTACTTCCCGCGGCTGCGGATGCCGGACCCGCTGAACGATTTCCAGCTACGGACCTTCGCGCCGTCGGGCGTCGTGGCGGGGCTGCTGGCTCGAACCGATGCCACGCGCGGAGTGTGGAAAGCTCCGGCGGGCGTGGACGCGCGGCTCACGGGCGTGCAGGGTCTGGTGTACGAACTCAACGATCAGGAAAACGGCGCGTTAAACCCGCTGGGCTTGAACTGCTTCCGCACGTTTCCGGTGTATGGAACGGTGTGCTGGGGAGCGCGGACGCTGACGGGCGCCGACGCCGAGGGCAGCGAGTGGAAGTATGTACCCGTGCGGCGGCTGGCGCTGTTTCTCGAAGAGACGCTCTACCGGGGATCGAAGTGGGTGGTGTTTGAGCCGAACGACGAAAGCCTGTGGGCGCAGATCCGGCTGAACATCACGGCCTTCATGCAGAGCCTGTTCCGCCAGGGCGCCTTCGCCGGGGCATCGCCGCGAGAGGCGTACCTGGTGAAGTGCGACAAGGAAACCACGACGCAAGACGACATCAATCGCGGGATTGTGAATATCCTGGTAGGCTTCGCGCCGCTCAAGCCGGCCGAGTTCGTGATTATCAAGATCCAGCAGTTGGCGGGTCAGGTACAGGCGTAGGGAGGAAGGAAGCATGGCAAAGTTTACGGTGAACTCATTGCGTTTTGACCCGTACAAGAACTTCAAATTCCGGGTGAAGTGGGACGGGCGCTATGTCGCAGGCGTGAGCAAGGTGAGTGCGCTGAAGCGAACCACCGAGGTGGTAAAGCACCGCGAGGGTGGGGACCCGTCGAGCAGCCGGAAGTCGCCAGGACGCACCGAGTATGAAGCGGTGACGCTGGAGCGAGGGGTGACCCACGATCCGGAGTTCGAGTCGTGGGCCAACAAGGTGTGGAACTTCGGCGCGTCGCTGGGGAGCGAAGTGTCGTTGAAAGACTTCCGGAAGGACATCATCCTCGAGGTCTACAACGAAGCGGGGCAGTTGGCGATCGCCTACCGGCTGTACCGCTGCTGGGTGTCGGAATACCAGGCGCTGCCGGACCTCGACGCCAATGCGAACGCGGTGGCGATCCAGCATTTGAAGCTCGAGAACGAAGGATGGGAGCGGGATCCGGACGTGGTGGAGCCCTCTGAGCCGGCGCTGAGCGTGTAGCGCTGTTGGGAGAAGGAACTCGAAGTCGCGGGCGGGCGGACTGAGGAGCAGCTATGGGTCGTGTGCCGATCGCCGAAGTTCTCGATTTATGGGACCGCGCCGCGCCGGAACGCGGGTGGCGGCGCGCGCTGGTGCTGGCGGGCGCGGAAGACTGGGCGGAGGCGGCGAGCTGGCCGCTGGGCGAGCGCGATACGCGTGTGCTCGATTTCCGAAAACAACTGTTCGGATCGCGGATGGCCCTACGGCAGGAATGTCCGGATTGCGCGGCCGAACTGGAGACCGAGATCGACCTGGACGCGTTGCCTGGACCGGGGGTCATACCCCGAGGCACGCTTACGCGGGGTGATTTTCGCGTCCGCTTTCGGGTGCCGGACACCGCGCTTCTGGCTCGGGCTGAGCGGGCCCGGACCGTGGAGGAAGCGCGTCGCCTGTTGCTGGAGGGCTGCGTCGAAGAGGCGGACCGCGGCGGCGAATGGGTGGATGCGGGGGCACTGCCGGAAGACGTGGTGAAGGCGTTGGGTGACGCGATTGACGAAGCGGACCCGCGGGCGAACCTGGAGCTCAGCTTTCGATGCGCGTCGTGTGGGGAAACGTTCGATGTGGCTTTCGACGCTGCCGGGTGCGTGTGGGCGGAGCTTGACGTCTGGGCGCGCCGGCGGCTGGAGGAGGTGCACGCGTTGGCGGCGGCATATGGGTGGAGCGAGCGGGAAATCCTGTCGCTGAGCGAATGGCGGCGGCAGGCCTATCTCGAGTTGGTGCGGCAATGAGCGACTACTTCAGCCGGCTGGCGGCGCGCGCGATCGGCGTGGCGCGGGTGGCGCGCCCGGCGTTGGGGTCGCGATTCGAGCCGGGCGGTTTGGAGATCGCCGAGGTGGAGGATGTGACGGCGCCGGAGGTCCGGAGCCGGCACGAGGAAGATACACCGTCAGTCCAACCGCCGGTTCGAGTTGGGGAGCCGGCGCGGCAGCACGAGATTGTCAAGGAAACGGTGAGGACCGCAACGCCCGAGGCGAAGCCGGTGGAGGTGGCGCGGCGGCGCGAACCTGACGTGGTGGAACGGCGGGAAGTGGTGGAACGTGTGGCGCCGGCCGCACCTGCTCCACAGGCGGCTCCTCCCCCGCAGGCAGCCGCGCCGGCGGTGCGCGAGGTGCGAAAGGAAGTGACGCGCGAGCAGGAGACGGTTCACGAGCGCACGGTAGTGGCGCGCGAGGAACGGACGCACGAGCGCGTGGAAACACGAACGGCCGAGCAGCGCGAGACCTTTCGGGAGTTGGTGCGCGAACAGTTCTCGCCGCCGGAGCGAGCCAGGCCGCTCGCGACGAGCGTGGTTGCGCCGCGACCTCAAGAGACTCCGCGCAGACAGGCGCGGCGGGAAGAGCCGCCGCAGCCGCCCCCGGTGCAGATCACCATCGGCAGGGTGGAAGTGAGGGCCGCTGCGCCGCGGGTGGAAGTTCCTTCTGCCGTGCGCCGCGAGCCGCGCGGGCCGGCGCTGGGGCTGGAACAGTATCTGAAGGAGCAGGGATGAGCAACGCACTGGCGATTTCGGCGGTGACGGCGCTGCTGAAGCGGCTGCTGGAAGACGCGCTGGCGGAAGCGGACGTCGTGTCGCTCATCGGGTCGGTGAACGTGTCGGCGCTGCCGCCGGATCGCGTGACGCCGCCCAACCAGGCGGACCCGAACCAATTGAACCTCTTTCTGTATCAGACAGTGCCGAACGCCGGCTGGTCGAACGCGCGCTGGCCGACGCGGGATAGCGATGGAGCGCGCACGGGAAGCGCTCCGCTGGCGCTCAATCTGCGCTACCTGGTGACGGCTTATGGCGCGGCGGCCTACGCCTCGGAGATTCTGCTGGGCCATGCCATGCGGACGCTCCACGAGTATTCGGCCATTCCGCGGGAGTTGGTGCAGAAACTGTTGAATCCGGCGCCGGCGCCGGCGGGGTGGATTGCGGACCTGGGCAAGTCGGGTCTGGCCGAGCAGGTGGAGCAGATCAAGATCACGCCGGAGTCGATCAGCACGGAGGAGATGTCTCGGCTGTGGGGGGCGCTCCAGGCGAAGTACCGGACCACCGCGGTGTACCTGGTGAGCGTTGTGCTGATCGAGTCGGGCAAGGCGTTCAAGCCGGCGTTGCCGGTGGCGGGCCGCATCGCCCGGGCGAGCGCACTACCGGTGCTGGCGATTCGGAGCATCGAAACCGCCGACGGGCAACCGCCGATAGCCGGAAGCACGCTGCGGATTGTGGGCAGCGGCTTTGTGGCGGGCAACACGGAGGTGCGGATTGGCGAAGTCAGGCTGACGCCGGCGGTGGGCGCGGTGCGCGCCAACGAAGTTCAGGTGCAAATATCCGATCCGCCACCGGCCGGGCTGCGGGCGGGTATTCTGGCGGTCCAGGTATCGCAGACAACGGACCTCGGCAACCCGCCGGCGCCGCACCGGACCGCCGAGAGCAACGTCATGCCGGTGGTGCTGCATCCGTCGGCAACGTTTACGCCGCAGAACATCGTGACGGAGAACGTGAACGGAATCACGGTGGCCAAGGGCAGGGTGCGGGTCACGCTGAAGCCGGCGGTAACGCGCAACCAGACCGTCCAGTTGCTGTTGAACGAATTTCAGCCAGCCAACACGGCGCGCGGCTATGCGTTCAACGCAGCGGCGGGCAACGGGATTCCGGCGAACCAGACGGAAGCCGGCGCCGTGGATATCGAGATCAAAGGTGTCGTACCCGCGCAGTACCTGGCGCGGGTGAGGGTGGACGGCGCCGAGAGCCTGTTGGGAATGGCGGGCGGCGAATACGCCAGTCCGCTGGTTACGATCTGATGAGGCACGAAACCGAGTGGAGCGAACAGAACCGGCTGTATCTGACGGCAGCGCTGGGAACGGTTCGGGCGCGCCTGGAAGGCGGAACGGCGCCGGAGTGTGTGGCTGCGGGAATGAGGCCGGCGCCGGCGATTGAAGCGCTGGCGGAGTTGTTCGGGCTAAGCGAGTTTGAGCGGCAGGTGCTGCTGCTGTGCGCGGGCGTGGAGTTCGACAGTGAGTTTGCGGCGGCAGTGGGCGCGGGCGGGCCGACGTTCAGCCTGGCGCTGGGCAAGCTGGAACAGCCGCATTGGTCGGCGCTGGCGGCGGAATCGCCGCTGCGGTACTGGCGGCTGATCGAAGTGAGCTCCGAGGGGTCGTTGACACGAAGCCGCCTGCGAGTCGCCGAACGGGTGTTGCACTACCTGGCGGGGTTACAGACGATGGACCGCGAGTTGTCGCCGCTGGTGGAGGCGATCGAGGATGCGCCGCGGCTCAGCGGGACGCACTGCGAGACCGCGCGGCGGATTGCGTCCCTGTTGCGCGATGCGCCGCCGAAGTATCCCGTCATTCACCTGGCGGGAACCGAAGCGCGGGCCAAGCAGGCGGTCGCGGCGCAGGCAGCGGCCGCATTGGGCCTGGAGTTGTTTCTGCTGCGCGCGGCGGATTTGCCGGCGTCGCCGGCTGACCGCGAGACAGTGGTACGGCTGTGGGAACGCGAAGCGATTCTGCGGCGGGCGGCGCTGCTGATCGAGATGGACGAGATGGAACCGGGAACGCCGCGGAGGGCAGTGGCGCCGCTGCTGGACGCCACCCAAGGCGTACTGTTCGCCTCCACACGGGAGCCGCTGCCGGCGTTGCGGCGAAGCATTGCGCGATTCGACGTGATGCCGCCCGCGGCCACCGAACAGCTTGAGAACTGGCGCGATGTGCTGGGCGAAGCGGCCGCGGCGCGCATGGACGGCGAGTTGGATGCGGTGGCAGCTCAGTTTCGGGTGACCCGCGAGCAGATGGAAGAAGCGGCGGCGGAGTACCGTGCGGCGCAGTTGGCGGTGACGCCGGCATCGCTGTGGGGGATTTGCCGGCGGCGGACGCGGGTGAAGCTGGACGACCTGGCGCAGCGGATCGAGTCGGCGGCGGGATGGGATGACTTGGTTTTGCCGGAAGCGCAAAAGGCGACGCTGCGGCGGATTGCGGTGCACCTGCGGCATCGCTATCGCGTGTATGAAGCGTGGGGATTTGCGGCCAGGAGCGGACGCGGCTTGGGGATTCACGCATTGTTTGCGGGCGCCAGCGGGACGGGGAAGACGATGGCGGCGGAGGTGCTGGCCCGCGAGCTGGACCTGGACCTTTACCGGATCGACCTGAGCGCGGTGGTGAGCAAATACATCGGCGAGACGGAGAAGAACCTGCGGCGGCTGTTCGATGAGGCCGATGGCAGCGGGGCCATTCTGCTGTTTGACGAAGCCGATGCGCTGTTCGGGAAGCGAAGCGAGGTGCACGACAGCCACGACCGGTACGCGAACCTCGAAATCAGCTATCTGCTGCAGCGGATGGAGAGCTACCGGGGCCTGGCGATTCTCACCACCAACATGAAGAACGCGCTCGATACGGCGTTCCTGCGGCGGCTGCGGTTTGTGGTCGAGTTTCCGTTTCCGGACCAGCAGCAGCGGCGGGAAATCTGGCGGCGGATGTTTCCGGCGGCGACACCGCTCCACGAAGTGGATTTCGAACGGCTGGCGCAGTTGGGCGTGGCCGGCGGCAGTATAAGAAACATTGCGCTGGAGGCGGCGTTTCAGGCGGCGGGCGAAAGTGCGCCGGTGGGCATGCGGCATCTGCTGGAGGCGGCGCGAGCCGAATGCGGCAAGCTCGAACGTCCGCTGGCGGCGGCCGAGACCGGAGGTTGGGTATGAAGCGGCCCGCGGTGACGCTGCATATCGAACACCTGGTGCTGCATGGCGTGGGGACCGGGGAGCGGGACCGCGCCGCGGCGGCGATAGAGCGGTGTTTGGGCGAGTTGGTACGTGAGCGGGGACTGCCGGGCGGGGTGGCGGGCGATGGTGCGCACGCGCGGCCGCGAGTGAAGCAGTCGGCGGGTAGTTATGAGTCGATCGCCGAAGCCATCTGGAGGAGCCTCGCGCCATGAATCGCGCGGGAGGCACAGTCGTGAGAGAGCCGGCGCCCGCTGCCGCCCCGGCCAAGGAACAGCCTGCAGCCGCGCAGGACGCGGCGGCGCCGGCGGAGATTTCGGTCCACCGGCTGAACGGCATCACATTCGTAGTGGAAGATCCGGACGCACCAAGAAGGGAGCGGACGGCGACGCTGGCGGGTGCCATCGCGCACAAGCTGGGGTTGGGCCATGGACGCATGCGGATTGTGTCGGGTGGTCGCGGGCGCGCGACCGCGCGAGCGCACGGAGCGCGCGGCTTGGCGGCGCGCGAAACCATCTGGGTGGACCCGGAGGCGGCCGGCCAGGAATTGCTGGCCCACGAACTGGCGCACGTGGCGCAGCAGGCGCTCAGCCGGAGGCAGGCGGCTCGGGCGGCATGGCGGGCGGAGCGCGAAGCGAGGAAGTTGGCGCGAGAGATCGCCGAAGGCAAGTTTGCGCGGCCGGTAGCGACGCCCTTGGCGGAGAGTGCGGTGGCGGCGGACTCGGGCGACATGGGGCCGCTGGAGAGCACGGTAGCGCAGACGCGGCAGGCGGAGTTTGAGCGCATCGAGCGGCTGCTGAGCTACGCCTTTCTCGATTGGGCGATTACTGACGACGATGTCACCGGCGTGTTGCTGGTGTTGCAGGACGTGCCGTTTGTGACGGCGCGGGCGCTGATCAGGCTGCTCGAATGGAAGTACCGGCGGCGGCTGATCGCGAATCTGAATAAGAAACACTATCAGCGCTTCCGCTACGAGATTCTGGCCAGCTACGCGGCGTTGAGCCCGGAGGAAATCCGGGAGTTCGACGAAGAGATGCTGCTCGAACTGGACCTGGAGATGCTCGAAGACGAGGAGCATTTCGCGGTCCGCTACGTTCTCGACAATCTTGCGCCGGAGGCGCAGGCCGCACTGCGGAAGTCGAAACACGCGCGCGTGATCGACGCGGTTGACAGGAAGAAGCTCAACTGGAACGAAGACAAGGCGATCGCCGAAGCGATGAAGGAGGAGGACCGGCATCGCAAAGCGCGCGAAGAAGCGGATAAACAGTTTCAGGATTCCGACGAGGTCATCACCAAACTGCGGAAGCTGCTGAGTGGCGTTGTCCGCAACCGCGACGCCATCGAAGCGCTGGGAATCATCGCGCAGTATGTCGACCAGCCTACGAAGATGGCCGGGCTCGCGCGGAAGCTCGATGACACCGGGCATCTGGACCGGTTGATCGACGAGATTCCGCTGAAGGAACTGATGAATGGGACCCAGACGCATGCCGGGTCGGGCGCGCAGTTTCCATCGCGGCGGGCGTTCGCGGCGCTGCTCTCGATGCGTCCGCCGTACAGGAACTCGAACAAAGCGGAGGAACTGGTTAACACGCACTGGTGGAGTCCGGTGGACGAAGAGGACGCCTATATCGCGTGGCTCCTGGTGCAGGCACTGCCGGTGCGGGCGCGGCAATCGTATTTCCGGGCGGAAGAGGGCGAAGTGGCGGCGCTGATGCGCTCGAAGATGAGTTCCTCGATGCGCCACGCGATGACGCTCAACTATTACAACGGCGGCGCGGGTAACCAGGACCGGCAGGCGCTGTTGAGCCAGTTGCTGGACGACGGTTTGTGGACCGATGCGCGCGCGATGGAGTTGGATGGCGTGATCCGGATGGCGCTGGCGGCGGGCGAAAAGCAGTTTGTGTTCGCGGAACTCTCCAAACGGTCGAAGGACAAGCTGCCGGTGGCCGTGCAAGGCATCGTTCGAAAGTA
>JAEUQD010000826.1 GCA_016789925.1 Bryobacterales bacterium
ATGCCGCGGATGGAGCAGCCGGACAATTCTAAAGCAACCGAGGAGGCGCGCAACGCGCGACGCCTAAACCCATGGACCAGCCGCCTTCGAGGCGGCCCAACTCATCAAGCCACCCGCTTCGCGGGGGGTGTCTGACTCGCCGAAAATATTCTTCGTTTTCAGCTAAACCCGGTTGCTTCAGAGCAACCGGGTTTTCTGTTATTTCGCCAAATCGAGCGGAATCTCAAAGTAGAACAGTTCTTTTCCGCTCGCCGCTTCCTGAAGCCCGGTAACATAGAGAACTGCACCGGGTTGGTGCTCACCCTGAAAGTAGAAGAATCCGTTGGCCGAATCCTTCGGTGGCAGCATTTTCGCCGAAAACCCGCGGGAAACGATCTCGAGCGCGTCCAATGGATTTTTCGCCTTGCGCCGTGGAATGGGCAGGGGAGACGTGCCGGGCATTTTGGGCCGTTGCGGAGCACGTAGGTACCGCACTTCGATCGCCGGAATGCTGTCCACCTTTTGCCGGTCCGCGCTGACATACTGAGCCTTGATGAACTCTAAACGCAACGTCTGCGCCGAATTGTTCTCGATCAGAAATAGTACCGGGAGGACTCCGTGTTCGTAGGGGTTCAGCTTGCCAAAGGCGTCTTTCGTCTGGGCTTCGGTCGTGTAGGCCGCCGCAGCCACCAAGACGCCGTTCTGTTTCTGCACGTTGGGGTAAGAGGAGGCCAGCCCAGGCCGGAATCCCTCCTTCTTGTCTTGCGTCAGTGCTGCGGGTGCGGTCAGCAGGAGTAAGGATAGAGCGCGGCGTGTCATGCGAGGAATTGATTCCATGGTAGCGGAGTTGCCCTGCTTCAGCGACGTGCAAAGGCAGCCAGAGGTTCCCGCCACGGTATACTCGCCATGCTGATGTACTGGGTCTATGGCGCTCTGTTGAAGCTAGGGATGCCTCTGGCCGCGGCCTATTTTGCCATGCGCGCGGTGCGCAGCGCCGAATACCGGAACAGCCTGGCCGAGCGTCTGGGCCTGCTTCCGCCGCTGCGCCCGGGCGGCCTGTGGCTGCACGCCGTCTCGGTGGGAGAGGTGCTCTCCGCCGTGCCCCTCCTGCGGCAGTGGAAGCAAGCCCGCCCCGATTGCCCGGTTACGGTGTCAGTGGGTACGCTGGCCGGCTACCGTCTGGCAGGCGATAAGCTGCGCGGCCTGGCCGACGGTGTCGTCTTCGCTCCCGTCGACTACGCGTGGATTGTGCGCCGCTTTCTGAAAGCCTTGCGGCCCCGCCTCGTTGCCGTGATGGAAACCGAAATCTGGCCGAATCTCTGGCGTGAATCCAAACGCGCCGGCGCCGGTCTCGTCGTGGTCAACGGCCGCATCTCCGAAAAAGCGTTCCCGCGTTATCGCCGGCTTCGATGGTTCTTCCGGACGGTGCTCAGCCAGCCCGATGCGATCCTGGCGCAGAACGATCTCTACCGGCAACGCTATCTCGAACTGGGCGCGCTCCCAGCGAAACTCCAGGTTGCCGGTAATCTCAAATACGACTTCCAGCCCGGCGAACCCTCGCCGGAGATCGTCGCCTTTCTGGATCGGGTGCGGCCCGCCGCCGTCTGGGTGGCCGCCAGCACCATGCCCCCGGCCCGTTCGGGCGACCCCGACGAAGACGAAGTCGTGGCCGAGTGTTTTCTCCAACTCAATCATCCCGGCCTGCTACTTGTTCTCGCGCCTCGCCGCCCGGAGCGGTTCACCTCCGCCGCTGAAGTGCTCGTGCGGCGCGGCATTCGCTTTCTGCGCCGCTCCGAACTCACCGCTGACTCGCGAATTGAGCTTCCCGCCTGCCTCCTGCTCGACACCATCGGGGAGTTGAGCGCGCTGTTCTCCATGGCGCATGTCGTGTTCATGGGAGGCACGCTGGTGGATCGCGGCGGCCACAACATCCTCGAACCGGCATTTTTCGGGAAACCAGTAATTAGTGGACCGAATCTCCAGAATTTCCCGGAAATTGCGGAAGATTTCCGGGCTCACGATGCGCTGTTTGAAGTCGGTAACGGCGATGAACTGGCGCCGGCCGTTCGCCGGTTACTGGCCGAGCCTGCCGAATTCGGAGCGCGGGGCAGGGAAGTCGCCCGGCAGAGGACGGGGGCTACGCTCCGTGTTTTGACGCAGTTGCTTACGAGTTACGAGGAAGCTGTCCCCGGTCTCGCTGCCGGCTGGCTGGAGCGTTGCGTTCTCACGCCGCTTTCCTGGCTCTGGCGGGCGGTCGTCAGACTCGATCGCGCCGCGCGCGCCGCCAAGAGGCTTCCGCGGCCCGTTGTCAGCGTCGGTGGCCTCGCCGTCGGCGGGGTCGGGAAGACGCCTTTCGCCATCACGCTCGGGCGCATCCTCCAACAAACGGGGCGCCAACCCGCCTTCCTCACCCGCGGCTATGCCCGCCGCGATACGTCCGCGACGGTAATCGCCGGGGTGGGAGCACAGTTGCCCGTGGAGCAGACCGGCGACGAGGCGCAACTACTCATCCGCTCCCGCCTCGGCCCGGTGGGCATCGATTCCCGCCGCCATGCCGCCGGTCTGCAACTGCTTGCCTCTCATCCGGCGGACGTCTTCGTGCTCGACGACGGGTTCCAACACTGGCCGCTCCATCGCGATCTCGATATTGTACTGCTGGATGCCATCGACCCCCTTGCAGGTGGCGCGGTGCTTCCGCTCGGCCGTCTACGCGAACCACTTCATGCCCTCGGCCGGGCTAGCGCCATCGTCCTCATGCGCGTGGAGCAGGGAGGACAGTATCACGGGCTCGAGAACGAGATTCGCCGCTGGAATGCGCATGCCCCGTTGTTTCGCGCCCGGCTTGTGGAACGCGGCTGGGTGAACGTCAAAACCGGGGAAGCCGGTGTCCCGCAGGGGCCTTGCGCCGCTTTCTGCGCTCTCGGCAACCCCGAGAGTTTCTGGCGAACTCTCTCCCGTCAAGACCTCGATGTCGTGGGCCACCGATCGTTCCCCGATCATCACAAGTACACCGCTGAGGAACTCAACGGCCTCAATGCATTGGCGCCCACCCTTTTGACCACTGAAAAAGACGTGATGAACCTGCCGTCGGGCGATCACGCGCACATCTGGTTTCTCCGCGTCGAAGCCGACATAGATGACCAGAAACGTTTTATAAGCTGGCTCGATGGTCAACTGGCACTGCTATAATTGAGTTTCTATGGCTGCCGTCACAGTGCCCGAACCACGTGTGCAAACCAGGAAGGTAATTCTCCTCACTCCGCGCGGTTTCTGTGCCGGCGTCGTGCGAGCCATCGACGTGGTCAAGATCGCCCTTGGCCTGTACGGGGCGCCGATTTATGTCCGCAAGGAGATCGTTCACAACCGTCACGTCGTCGAGGAATTGCGGGAAATGGGCGCGGTCTTTGTCGAGGAGTTGAGCGAAGTCCCCACGGGTGGCCGAGTCATTTTCAGCGCCCATGGCGTTGCACCCAGCGTTCGGCAGGACGCCGAGGCGCGTGGACTTCGCGTGATTGACGCGACATGCCCGCTGGTCACCAAAGTCCACTTGGAAGCCGTTCGCTTTGCCCGGAAAGGGTACACCATACTGCTCATCGGCCATCAGGAGCATGATGAAGTAGTCGGGACGATGGGCGAAGCACCAGAGTCGACGATTGTCGTTTCCTCCGAGGACGAGGCCGAAACCACTCAGGTGTCGAATCCTGACAAGGTTTGTTTCCTTACCCAAACCACGCTCAGCCTGGACGAAACGGCCGGAATCGTCGAGCGACTCAAGCGGCGCTTCCCCAAGATTCAAGGGCCACCCGCACAGGATATCTGTTACGCCACGGAGAACCGGCAGATGGCCGTGAAAGCGGTGGCGAATCATTGCCAGCTTCTGCTCGTGGTCGGATCGCAAAACAGTTCAAATTCGCGGCGCATGGTGGAGGTTTGTCAGAACCAGGGAACGCCCGCCTATCTGGTGGACGACGAAAGCGATGTACGGCAGGAGTGGCTCAACGGTGTCGAGACCGTGGTTGTGACCGCCGGTGCGTCGGCTCCTGAGCACCTGGTGGAGCAGTTGGTGGAAGCGTTACGCAACCGGTGGGGATTTACGGAGATGGAAGAGATGCAAATCAAGGATGAAGACGTTCGTTTTTCTCTACCGCCGGAATTGTCCCAGGCATCGAGGTTGACCCAGATCGCGTTATGAGTTCCAGCGCTCCGTTAGCCGATACGCTGGCGGACTCCTGCCAGCGTTCGATCAAGCGGGCTGCTCAAGCACTGCTTGAATCGCAGAAGCCGGAGGGCTTCTGGTGGGGCGACCTGACCGCCGATACCACGCTCGAATCCGATTACATCCTGCTCCAGTTGTGGATGCACCCACCGGTCGATGGCGTCTGGAATCCTCCGACGCGTCCCCTGATCGACAAAGCTGTGAGGGCCATCCTCTGGCGGCAGAATGACGATGGCGGCTTCTGGATCTATCCAGCCGGTCCCAGCGAAATCAGCGCCTCGGTGAAAGCTTATTTCGCGTTGAAACTCGCTGGTGTCTCCGTGACCGACCCGCGGATGCAGCGTCTTCGCGACTGCATCCTGAACCTCGGCGGCATTCAGCGCGCCAACAGCTACGTCAAAATCAATCTCAGCCTCTTCAACCTGTATCCGCGCGAGCACGCCCCGACCGTTCCCCCGGAACTGATGCTGCTGGGCAAGGTCATCTACGAGATGTCGTCCTGGACCCGGGCCATTGTCATTCCGCTGTCGATCGTCCAGTCGGCGGGTGCGCGGCCGGCTCCCGCGGGGTTTGACCTCGCCGAGATCTTCGCTCCCGGCGTCCCGCTCGCTTTTCCCAACAACGAGGGGTTCTTCAGTTGGCGCAACTTCTTTATCACCGCCGACAAGATTTTCAAACGCTGGGAACGTAAAGGGCTCCCCGGTATTCGACAGCGCGCCATGAAACGCGCGGAAGCGTGGATGCTGGAGCACACCAAGGACTCGGAAGGCCTCGGGGCTATCTACCCGTCGATGATGTACGTCATCATGGCGCTCCAGTGCCTGGGCTACCCGGATGACCATCCGGAAATCATCGAGGCGCAGCGCCAGTTTGATCGCCTCATGGTGAACGACGGCGAACGCTTCTTTTTTCAACCTTGCTTCTCGCCCGTCTGGGATTCGGCCATCGTCGCCTACGCCCTCGGCGAAGCCGGTATCGCCCCACCCGATGCGATGGCCCGTTGCGCGGACTGGATCTTGTCCAAGGAAGTCCGCAAGAAAGGCGATTGGAGCATCAAACGTCCCAACGTCCAGCCGGGCGGCTGGTATTTTGAATTCGCCAACGAGTTTTATCCGGACATCGACGACACCGCGATGGTCTTGTTGGGCCTGCACCACGCCCGTTCCGAGAACAGCGTCGCCCAGCAGGCCGCCGTGCGCCGCGCCATCGACTGGTTGCTGGCCATGCAGGGTTCCGACGGCGGCTGGGCGGCGTTTGACGTCGACAACAACTGGCAGTTTCTCAATGACGTGCCCTTTGCCGACCATAACGCCATGCTGGACCCCACCTGCCCGGACATTACAGGACGGGTGATGGAAGCACTGTCACTGTACGGCGTGCGCGGGAACCACCCGGCCATTCGCAAAGGCGCCGACTATCTTCGCCGCACCCAGGAAGCCGACGGAAGCTGGTACGGGCGCTGGGGCGTGGACTACATCTACGGCACGTTTCTCGCCCTCCGCGGCCTTCGCGCCGCCGGGGAAAGCGACCGCGAAGCGCATATCCTGCGCGCCGGCGAATGGCTGCGCGCCATTCAGAACGCCGATGGCGGGTGGGGCGAGAGCTGCGAAAGTTATGCCCAGAATGGCTATGTGGCCGGGCCGAGCACGGCCTCGCAAACAGCCTGGGCCATTCTCGGTCTGATCGCGAGTGGCGATACCGACTCCGGCAGCCTGCAAAAAGGTGTCGAGTACCTGATCGCCCACCAGCGCACCGACGGCCGTTGGGAGGAACCCTACGCGACGGGAACCGGTTTCCCGCGCGTGTTCTACCTCACCTACCACCTGTATCGTGATTCGTTCCCGCTGTTGGCTCTGGCCACCTTCCACAAGAGCCATGGCCTGGGACGAGGGGATCTGGCGCAATGAAAGAGGGGATGAAAGACCGATGAGATTTCCGCTTGCAATGACTGCCCAACTGGCGGGCTACATCGCCAAGAACAAGTTGCGGCCCCGCCCGGAATGGCAGGTCGACAATTCGTCCCACGTCGATTCGTCCAATCCGTTCAAGATCATCTATTCGTCGGATAAGAAGCGCACACCACACCCGATGATCAAGAAGCGCTTTCCGCTCGTGATGATGCTGGAGCCGCTGCATGCCTGCAATCTCACGTGCACGGGATGCGGGCGGATTCGCGAATATGAATCCACGATCACGCAGCAGTTGACTTTGGAGCAGTGCCTCAAGGCCATCGACGAGTGCGGCGCCCCGGTGCTTTCCATTTGCGGCGGCGAGCCGATGCTCTACCAGCCGCTGCCCCAGTTGGTAAAGGAAGCGCTCGCCCGCGGCCGGCACATTTACCTCTGCACCAACGGCATGTTCATCCGCAAGAAGCTGAAGGATTACACGCCCAGCGACAGCTTCTACTTCAACGTGCATCTCGACGGCCTGGAGAAGAACCACGACATCGCCGTCGAAAAGGAAGGTGTCTTCCGCGAAGCCATCGAAGGCATCAAGGCGGCCAAGGCGGCCGGCTTCCGGGTCAGCACAAACACCACCGTTTATAAAGAAACCGACCTCGCTGAAATCGAACAGCTCTTCGAATTGCTCAAGCAGTACAAGGTTGACGGCCACATGGTCGCTCCGGCTTACGGCTACTCCGCCGTCAACGACCGCGAGATCTTCATGACCCGCGACGACATCATGGAGAAGTTTCGCGGCTTCGACACCATCGCCAGAAAGTATCCGGTCATCACGAGTCCCATTTATCTGGACTTTCTCAAGGGAGAACGCGACCTCCCTTGCACCGCCTGGGCCAGCCCTACTTACAACGTCAAAGGCTGGAAAGGCCCCTGCTATCTCATCACCGATTCGCATCATCAGCAATTTGGGGAACTGATGACCAAGACGCCCTGGGAAAGCTACGGCTATGGCAACGACCCGCGGTGTGAGCACTGCATGATGCATTGCGGCTACGAAGTCTCGGCCGCTCTCGGCATCAACTCCAAACTGACCGACAATTTCCGCCTCATGCACTGGGTCCTGTCCTAAACTGTGAAACCGACCCTCGTAACGGGAGCAACGGGATTTATTGGCTGGCACGTGGCCCGGCAACTGCTGGACCGTGGCGATTGTGTCCGTGTCCTCGCCCGCCCTTCCAGCACTCTGCGTGAACTGGAAGGCGCATCCGTCGTCTATGGCGACCTGCAACAGGAGGAATCGTTGCGCCGCGCCGTGGAGGGCTGCCAGATCGTATTTCACGTCGCCGCCGACTACCGGCTCTGGGCGCCCCATCCGGAAGAACTCTACCGTTGTAACGTCGATGGCACGCGCAACCTGCTGCGCGCCGCGCGCGACGCCGGTGTCGAGCGCTTCGTCTACACTTCGACGGTGGGCTGCATCGGCATTCCGAGCAACGGGATTGGGGATGAAGACACGCCGGTTTCGCTCGACGACATGACGGGCGCGTACAAGCGCTCCAAGTTCCTCGCCGAGCAGGAAGCGTTGCGCGCGGCCCGCGAAGGGTTTCCGGTTGTGATCGTCAACCCGACAGCGCCGATCGGCGACCACGACGTCAAGCCCACGCCGACCGGCAAGATCATCGTCGACTATCTCAAGGGCAACATGCCGGCCTATGTCGACACGGGTCTCAACCTGGTAGACGTCCGGGACACGGCCCGAGGCCACCTGCTGGCGGCCGAGGCGGGCCGTCCGGGTGAGCGCTACATCCTCGGGTCCGAAAATCTTACGTTGGCGCAGATCTTCCACAAGCTCTCGTCGCTGTCCGGCGTTCCCGCGCCGAAGCACCAGATTCCTTACCAGGTCGCGTTCGTCGCCGGCGTCATGAGCACCGGCTGGGCGCGCATCAGCGGCCACGAACCGCGCGCGCCGCTGGATGCTGTTCGCATGGCCAAGAAGAAAATGTTCGTCACACCGGCAAAGGCCGTCCGCGAGTTAGGCTTCGCCGCCAGCCCCGTTGACGGCGCCCTTCGCCGCGCCGTCGACTGGTTTCACACCAATGGGTACTGCTGATGAGGAGGTTGTCTTAGTGGTGGCCGCAATGGCTCGCGAATTCGATGGTCTCCGGCCTCACTGCGCCTCCTGGGAGTCGCTAGCCTGGCCGATCGACTTTGCCGTCCGCGCGACTGTCTCCAACCAGCCTTGGATTCTCGCCGCCAACGGTCCTGGGCCGCGCCTGGCTCTGGAAGCCCTCGCAGTCGCTTCGAATAACGTCCGCGTCCGCGCTGCCGTCAGCACTGGCTATGCCGGCGCGCTCGACCCCACTCTACGGGCGGCTTCTGTGTTCACTCCATCGGAAGTGGTTGACAGCGCTTCCGGCGAACGGTTCCGCGTCACCAACCCGGGTTCCGGTATCCTCGTCAGCCAGGACGCCATTGCCTCGTCGGCCAGTGACAAAGCCGCTCTTCGCGATCGCTTCCAAGCGGCGGCCGTCGAAATGGAGTCGGCGGCGGTGGCACGCTGGGCAGCCTCGAAACGGGTGCCTTTTTACTGTATCCGGGCTATTTCCGACACCGCCTCCGAATCGTTTACCATTGATTTCAATCGGGTGAGAGATCGTAACGGACGTATCCCCTCATCTCGCGTTCTTTGGCAGGCCCTGGCACGGCCGTGGGCACGGTTCCCTGACCTTTTCCGGCTTCAGCGACGGGGCCGCGAAGCCTCTCGCGCGCTCGGCGACTACTTGCGGGAGTGCCGATTTTGAACATGATGATACCTGGCTCCATGACCGCCGCTGTGTACCAGGGCGCCGGCCGACTGGTTGTCGAAGAAGTTCCGGTCCCGGTGATCGGTCCCGGTGAACTCCTGCTTCGGGTCGAGTCGTGCGGCATCTGCCACACCGATCTCAAAAAGATCAAATACGATCTGCTCCCCGGTCCGCGCATCTATGGACATGAGACCGCGGGTGAAGTGGTGGCGGTCGGCGACGGCGTTTTGGCTTACCAGCCGGGCGACCGCGTGATCGCCTTCCACCACATTCCGTGCGAAACCTGCTTCTACTGCGAGCGCAAACTCTATGCTCAATGTCCCGTGTACAAGAAAGTGGGGATCACGGCAGGTTTCGAGCCCGCGGGCGGCGGCTTCGCCCAGTATGTGCGGGTGATGGACTGGATAGTGCGCCGTGGCGTCGAGAAGATCCCGCCTGGCGTTTCTTACGAAACCGCGTGTCTCGTCGAACCTGTGAACACGTGCGTCAAGGCGGTAAATCAGTTGGCGCCGCGCGCCGGCGACGTGGTGGTTATCCAAGGTCAGGGACCCATCGGCCTTATGTTCACGATGCTGGCGAAACGGGCCGGGTGCCATGTGCTCGCCACCGACAGGATGCCGGAGCGCCGCGCGCTGGCGCTCAAGTTCGGCGCCGACGCGGCGATTGATCCGCAGGCGCACGATATTGTTTCGGTGGCCGCCGGCTCCACCGAAGGACGGGGGGCCGATGCGGTCATTTCCGCCGTTTCCGGCAAAGGTCTCGTCGAGGAGGCCGTCCGGGCCTCCCGCCCCGGAGCGAAAATAATGCTGTTCGCCCAAACGTCCGACCAGGAGCGGATCGAGCTCTCCGGCAAGGATATCTGTATGGGGGAACGGATTCTGATGGGCAGCTACAGCGCCTCCATCGATCTTCAGGCCGAGAGCGCCGACCTCGTTTTCTCGGGCGCCTTGCGGGCCGGGGAACTGGTGTCGCATCAGGTGCCGCTTGGCGCCATTAACGACGGGATTGAGCTAGCGTTGCATCCCAGCGGCAAATCGTTGAAAATTATAGTTCAGCCACAGAGGTGGTCTAAGTGACAAAGCAAATGATGGCTGCCGTGCTCTACGGGAAGGAAAACCTCAAAGTAGAGCCGGTTGCTGTGCCTTCTATCGATTCAGGCGACATTCTGGTCAGGGTGAAAGCGGCGCTTACCTGTGGTACCGACGTCAAAGTTTTTCGTCGTGGTTACCATGCGCGCATGATCGTTCCTCCAGCCCTCTTCGGCCATGAACTGGCCGGCGATGTCGTCGCGGTCGGTTCGGGGGTTGCCAAGTTTTCCAAGGGCGATCGGGTGGTAGCGGCCAATTCGGCGCCATGCGGGCAGTGTTTTTACTGCCGGAAGGGCAATGAAAACCTCTGCGACGATCTGCTCTTCAACAACGGAGCTTACGCGGAGTATATGCGTATACCCGCACGGATTGTCGAAAAGAATACCTACCGCATTCCGGACCACATTCAGTATCAAGATGCGGCCCTCATCGAGCCGCTCGCCTGCGTGCTGCGCGGACTGGAAGAAACCGGCCTTTCCGCCGGGGACACGGTCTCGGTCATCGGGCTGGGTCCGATCGGCCTGATGTTCGTGCGGCTTGCCAAGATCCGGGGATCTCGCGTCATCGCCATCGGCCGCCGCCGCTCCCAAGTGGACCGAGCCGCCCAGATCGGCGCGGACGAGCTACTGGTGAGCGATGGTTCCGATATTGTCAGCGAATGCCGACGCCTCACCGACGGCTATGGCGTCGATGTCGCCATTGAAGCCGTCGGCATTCCGGAGACTTGGGAGCAGGCGGTCCGCATGGTCCGCCGCGGCGGGACCGTCAACTTCTTCGGCGGTTGCCCCAGCGATAGCCGGATTTCGCTCGAAACCCAATTGCTCCACTACTCGGAAATCACCTGCAAGGCGAGCTTCCATCACACACCCCGCCATGTGCAGGAAGCGCTCGACATCGTCAGCCGCGGTGAAATCACAGCCGCCGATTTCGTGAATCGTGTCGAGCCGCTGACCAATTTGCTCGAAGTGATGCGCCACCTCATGAGCCACAACGGGCACATGAAGACGGCCATCATCCCCTAAGCGCCCGCTTTGACGCCCCGGTTCCTTTCGCCCAAGGACTTCGTCGTCGATCCGGCATCGGTCAACCACTCCTGGACTCGCGACGAAGCCTTGGCCTACACGCGCTGGGTGGCCACCGGCCACTACGAGAACTTCCATGTCGTCTCGTTTCTGCTCCCCAAGCGCCTGCACCAGGATTTCTACAACGTCTACTCGTTCTGCCGGTGGGCCGACGATCTGGGCGACGAAATCGGCGACCCCGCTGAGAGTCTACGGCTGCTCGGCTGGTGGCGCTCGGAAACCCTCGGGATGTTCGCCGGGGACTGTTCCCACCCTGTCTTCATCGCGCTCTCCGGCACGGCGGCCCGCCACGAGCTTCCGCCGGAACCCTTCCTGAATCTCATCCGCGCCTTTGTGCAAGACCAGACGGTCACGCGGTACCAAACCTGGGACAGTCTGCTCGACTACTGCGTCTATTCGGCCAATCCGGTGGGCCGCCTCGTCCTCTACCTCTGCGGCTACCGCGACCCCGAGCGCCAGGCCTTGTCGGACTCGACGTGCACGGCCCTCCAACTCGCCAACTTCTTTCAGGACGTTTCGGTTGATCTCGAAAAGGGCCGCATCTATCTGCCTGCCGAGGTTCTTGGTAACTACGGCGTCACGTTTGCACAGATTGAAGCTCGCCAGGATTCGCCCGGCTTCCGCGCCGCCATGGCCGAGTCTGTCGCGGTCGCCCGCAACCTTTTCTATAAAGGACTGCCGCTGGCCCGGATGGTCGGCGGCCGCCTTTCCCTCGACCTGGAACTCTTTTCCCGCGGCGGCCTCAAGATCCTCGACAAGATCGAGAGCCAGCGCTACGACGTTCTTGGCCGCCGCCCGAAAATCAGCAAGACCGAGCGCGCCGGTGTCCTACTCTCGGCCCTCCTGCGCTGGAGCCTCGCCCGGGTGGCCTGATGCGACTCGACCAGTCCTATCAGCACTGCCGTCAGATCGCCCGCCACCGCGCCAAGAATTTCTACTACGCCTTCCGCCTTCTCGACCCTGTTCGCCGTGACGCGCTGTGCGCCATCTACGCCTTCATGCGCCAATGCGACGACCTCAGCGATGAGCCCGGCGCCACGCGCGATTCTCTGGAGGCTTGGCGCGCCCAGTTGGATTCCGCCCTCGCCGGCCGCCTCCCTGATCATCCCGTCTGGCCTGCCTTCGTCGACACCGTGAAGCGCTACCGAATCCCGACCCAGTACTTCCACGACATGGTGGACGGCGTTTCCTCCGATCTGACTCGTAGCCACATCGAAACCTTCGACGAACTCTACCGCTACTGCTACCAGGTGGCCTCTGTCGCGGGTTTGTCTCTTATCCACATCTTCGGTTTCGACCGGCAGGAGGCTCTTGTCCTGGCGGAGAAGTGCGGCATTGCCTTCCAGCTCACCAATATCCTCCGGGACGTTCGGGAAGACGCTCTTCTTGGGCGTACGTACCTCCCGGCGGAAGACCTCGCACGCTTCGGCGTCACCAATGAACTCCTGCGGTCGGGCGTCGAGTCGGACGCCTTTCGTACTCTCATGCGGTTCGAAGCCGCCCGCGCCCGGGCCTACTTCCACGAATCCCGTCCGCTGACCGGCATGGTGGACCCTTCCTGCCGCAAATCCCTGGGTGCGCTGATCGAGATCTACTCGCGTCTGCTCGCACGCATCGAGCAGAGCCAGTACGCGGTTCTGCAACAACGCGTGCGGCTCTCGACGGCCGAGAAAAGCTGGATCCTGGTGCGCAGCCTGTGGACTTCCTACTAAAAGCCCCCGGTCACCCGCAGCGCGCCGGCATCCTGCCCGGCAGCTTTCATCCGATCACGCGCGCCCACCTTGCGCTGGCGCGCGCCGCCCTGGCGGTGGTCGATGAGGTGATCCTCGTGATGCCCCGGCGCTTTCCTCATAAGGACTACGAGCGGGTGACGCTCGAACAGCGGATCGAACTCGTGCGGCGCGCTGCCGCCAGCGAGCC
>JAEUQD010000830.1 GCA_016789925.1 Bryobacterales bacterium
GAATGCTTCCGCCTTGAGGATGTTCATCCCGAAACTGGCTAGGGCGCCCGCGACGGAAGCAAATAGAAACAGGCGATCTTTTGCGAGGACCGTCAAGTGGTAGGCCGCGGCTTCCCGCCGGATCTCCAGAGTGACGCCAACCACGCGCCGCTGAAGCTCCAACCGAAGGTGACGCTGGATTTGCTCTTCGGTGTGAATGCGAAGATAACGTGTCGGAAACCCTTTGAGGAACGCCTCGCGCTCGGGCATGCGAACGGCGGATTGTGTATCCGTAATGCGTTCGGAGTCCAACTCCCGGGTGAGTTCCCGATGGGTAGTGAGGTAGACACGCCATAGCTGCTCAAGACGCCAGGGGGAGAGGGCGGTCGGATGAACGGCGGCAGTGTCCGCGTACGTCAGCAGGGTGAGATATTTGAGAACCTCGACGGTGCCGCAACAGTGGGCTAGCCAGACGGCAGTTGCGGGGTCGTCCAGGTCACGTCCGGTGGTAGCGGCGGACAGAACCAGGTGATTCTCAATCAGGGCGATGAGCAGGAGTCGCTGCGATTCGGGCATTCCGAAGCGTTCGGCGGTGGCGGCGGCTAGACTGGCTGAGGCTTGGGAGTGGCTGGCGATGTCGGTGCTCTTGCCGATGTCATGGAAGAGTAGTGCCAGGCGGAGAATAGCGAGGTTCTCGATTTCCGACAGGATGCCGGCAAAGTGGCCGGGTCCGGGGTCGGTGGCCGAAGGCAGACGCTCGAGGGTCTCAATCGCAATTAGTGTGTGTTCATCGACCGTGTAGCGGTGGTGGAAGTCACGCACCACGTAGCATTCGATCTGTTCCCAGTCCGGAAAAACCAGTTTGAGGACGCCCGTGTCGTGCATGGCCCGCAGCGCGACAGAGGCGTGCGGCAGATTGAGAAGAGATTCAATCGCGGGCCAGCGAAGTGCTCCGCTGCGAAAGTAGGCAGTGGCGGCGGGCAGTGAATCTTGGAGACGGCGCTCTGTTTCGGAATGGAGAGATAGGTTATGGCGGCCGATCAGCTCGAACAGCCGTAGGACGATTGAGGGGTCGTTTGCTATAGCGTGTGGGGTCTTTAGAAGGATACGGTCGCGGGAGACGGTGAACTCGGAGTTAGAGAGGCGAGAACGCCAGTCGCGAAACCCGGCCAGGAGTGAATTGCCCTTGGATTCGTAGGTTTCCATGGCCCGGAGCGCAGCACGGTGAATGAGGCGGGCGTGGCGGAAGTATTCACGCATGACGACCGATGGGTCAGCCAGACCGAGGGAGCCATGATGCGGTAGTTCCTCCTGGGCATCGAAGCTGAGCAGGTTGTTGTCCCGGTTGGAGGCAAAGTGAAGGAAGCAGCGGAGGGAGAAGAGGAGTTCGGAAGCCGCGGCGAGTTGGGCAGGGTCGGTTTCTGGAGATCCGCAGATTGTGTGGAGCCAGCCGAAGAGATTCAGGTCGCGAATACCCCCCGGCGTTTCCTTGATGTTGGGTTCGAGATGGTAGATCGTGTTGTGGAACTTTGCGTGGCGCTGATGAGTGAGGCGGCAGAGACGGCGGGCGAGGGCTTCACGCTGGCTGTGGAGGAAGCGTGGTAGGAGGCGCTGCAGTTGCTGATACAAGGATTGATCGCCGCCAAGAAAGCGCTGATCGAGGAGACTGATGTTGAATTCAATATTATTCTCGTGCAGTTCGCAGCATTCGTTGACGGTCCGGACGGACTGGCTCACGCGCAGCCCGGCGTCCCAGATGTGCTGAAGAAAAATGGACAGAGCCTCTTTGGAAGCTGGCGATAGTTCCTGCCCGGAAGTGAGGATCAGAAGATCGACATCGGAGTGAGGGAACAATTGCTGGCGGCCAAAGCCGCCGATAGCGACCAAGGCAAGCCCTTCGGGGAAGGCAGGGGCGAGAGTCGTGGAATAGGCGGAGAGGACGACCGCTTCAACCAGGTGGCCGCGGCGTTCAAAGACGGTTTGGGCGGAGCCGGTGGCCAGGAATACCTGGCGAATGGATTCGCCCTCCTGCTTGACGGATTGTAGGGACGGTGCGGCAGACATCTGGGCAGTGGTCATGGATCAGTGCTCGCGCGCGTGGGGACACGGCGGGCATTCAGCAAAGCAAGCCTTTCTCTCATGATGCACGCGCGTAGGCGGGCAAGCCAGACGACAGTTTCTATCGAGGCAATTGATTTTTTCTATTAACGGAGTTCGCGGTCAAGGAATTCGTACGCTTGTTTACGAATTTCAGGTGGGAAATCATGTTCCGCATCTGGGTGGGCTGCGACCAATCTCTGAGGCTTCCGGAAGATCTTCTCGTATACAGTTTGGGCCGCCCGAACGCAATCGTGGACACCGGAGACTTCGAAGTTGGCGTCGCGGAGGGGCGCATTGATGAAGACGGCTCGGGGAGCGAGAGCGGCGAGAATTTCGGGGAAATCAAAGGGCATTTGCGCCGGTGACATGTTGAACTTGTCAGCAATGCGGGGCATGTATCCTTTGTGGCTCCATCCCTTGAGGTTTCCACCGTAGTATTTCGGGAAGGCGTTGAAGCCGCAACTGGTGACGACGGCGCGGAGACGGTCGTCAAACGTTGCGACAAACAAGGAATTGTGGCCGCCGAGGGAGTGTCCGATGACGCCAATGGCATTCGGATTGACTTCTGGCAGGGAAGCGAGCAGATCAACCGCGCGACGGTGGTTGACAATCCCTTTCATCGTGGCACTGGCGTAGCCGTGCGCGTAGGGATCGAATTGGTAGTCCCCAAAATTGGGATAGTCGGGTGCCAGTGTGACGTAGCCGCGTTCGGCGAGTTCTCGGGCGTAGGCAAGGTTCGGCTTGCCGCCGATTCCGGCGGGCTCGGCCTTTCCGATTTTCGTCGTCTGGTGGAGGCAGAGCATGGCCGGTCGTCTGCCTTTGGCGTTGAGGGGAATGAAGAGATACGCCGAGACTTGGTCGCCCGCCTCAGGAACGTATGTGATTCGCCGACGGACGTAGTGGGCAGTTGTTTCTTCTTCGAGCACGCGGATGTTGAGAGGTGCAGACGACTTGGGAGGAAGAGGACCCATCACTTTCTGCATGTTTGCCAGGACATCGGTGCGGCGGCGCTGCCAGCCAGTTTGATTGGTGATCGGCACACGTCGACCGTCGTCGAAGTAGTAAAGAAGGTCGGTCTTGTCTGGGTAAAAGGGCTGGTAGAACAGGAAGAAGAGCAGAAGTTGGGGAAGCATCGGGAGCCATGGTAGGGACGGGCAGATTCGAACTGCCGGCCTGCCGCTTAGGAGGCGGCCGCTCTATCCAACTGAGCTACGTCCCCAGTTCTGCACCTTATTCTACCAGCGCTTCAGGCCCTTGCGGCCGATGTCTGTCCGGAAGTGCATTCCAGAGAAAGAGATGTGGTTAACGGCTGAGTAGGTGTTGCGGATGGCGGTCTGGAGATCCGGGCCGGAGGCGGTAACGCCAAGGACCCGCCCGCCATCGGTAGTCAAAGCGTTGGCGGACAAGCGAGTTCCGCTGTGGAATACGGTTGCCGGGCAGGTTTCGAGCCCTGAGATGATGTCGCCGGTCCGAACTTGACCCGGGTAGCCGTGGGCCGCGAGGATGACGCAGACAGAGGGGTCGGGTTTCCAGCGCAAGGGTTCGTTTTCGAGGAAGACGGCGCCGAGGTCGGAATCGAGGCGGTGTATGAGGCTCTGGGCCTCGGGGTCTCCGAGGCGGACATTGAACTCGAGGACCTTTGGTCCGTCAGGCGTCATCATCAGGCCGGCGTAGAGGAATCCGGTAAACGGAGTTCCGTCGGCTGCCATCTGGGCGAGGGTGGGGTGGACGACGGAATTCATGATGTCCGTCGATTGGGCTTCGGTGAGGATTCGACCGTCGCAGTAGGCGCCCATTCCGCCCGTGTTAGGTCCGCTATCGTTGTCTCCGACGGCTTTGTGGTCCTGGGTAGCGGCGAGGGGCCGGGCGGTGAGACCGTCGGCGAGGACGATGAAGCTGACTTCCTCGCCTTGCAGGTACTGTTCAATGACGACTGGTCCCGGGGGTAGTTTGGGGAGCGCATCGAGTGCTTGCGCACGGTCGGCAGCGATGATCACGCCTTTGCCGGCGGCGAGACCGTCGGCTTTGAGGACGACGGGAAAGCCAAAGGAATCGATGTGGGAGATGGCGTCGTGGGGCGACGGTACGGTGATGGCTCGTGCGGTAGGTACACCGGCGCGCATCATGAAATCCTTGGAGAATGCTTTGCTACCCTCGAGGCGCGCGGCGGCGGCGGTCGGTCCGATGATGCGGCGGCCGGCGGCTCGGAAGATATCGACGATTCCATCTACGAGTGGCGCCTCGGGGCCGACAACGGTAAGAGCGACGTCCAGTTCCTCGGCCAGGGTGAGGTACCCGGAAGGGGTGAGGGTGCTTGGTGACAAGCATCGTGCGGCGATGGCGATGCCTGGGTTGCCGGGAGCTGCATAGACGCCTCCGAAGAGATGACTCTGGGCGAGTTTCCAGCAGAGAGCATGCTCTCGGCCGCCGCCTCCGATCACAAGGACGTTTTGCATGCGAAAGCTACAATCATAGCAATGGCGGCTAAGTATGACGTGATTGTTGTGGGAGCCGGCCATGCCGGGTGCGAAGCGGCGCGGGCCTGCGCGAGGATGGGTCTCCGTACAGGAATGGTGACGATGAATCTCGATCTCATCGCGCAGATGTCGTGTAATCCGGCGATTGGGGGCATCGCCAAGGGTCATCTGGTCAGGGAGATTGATGCGCTGGGCGGGGTGATGGGCGAGGTGACGGACGCGGTGGGGATTCAATTCCGGCTGCTGAACACGAGCAGGGGTCCAGCCGTGTGGTCGCCTCGGGCGCAGTGCGATAAGAAGCAGTACCGGGTGAAGATGCGTGAGGTGCTCGAGCGCGAAGCCAACTTACGCGTGATTCAGGCGGAAGTGGCGTACTTGGTTATTGAGGATCGGCGGGTAACGGGGGTAGCGCTGCGGGATGGACGTTCGTTGTGTGCAAGCGCGGTGGTGGTTACCACCGGGACTTTTCTGAACGGGCTGGCTCATGTCGGCGAGAGCCGGTACAGTTGCGGCAGAAGCGGTGAAGCCCCGTCTATCCTTCTGGGTGAACAATTGCGCGAGGTAGGGTTAGCCTGGACGCGTCTCAAGACCGGCACTCCGCCGCGCCTGGATGGGCGGACGATCGAGTGGTCGCGGTTTGAGCGACAGGGCGGTGACGCGAATCCGACGCCGTTTTCTTTCCTGACGGAGAGGATCGATCGCCCGCAGATTGATTGCTTTGTGGCGTACACAACGGATCGAACTAAAGAGGTGATCGCAGGGGCCATTTCGCGGTCGCCGCTGTATAGCGGGCAGATCGAGGGCATCGGTCCGCGGTACTGTCCTTCGATCGAAGACAAGTTTGTGAAGTTCCCGGACAAAGGTCGGCACCAGATTTTCCTGGAGCCAGAGGGACTTGATACGAACGAAGTCTATGTAAACGGTATGTCGACGAGCATGCCGGTGGACGTTCAAGTGGCGATGGTCGCGTCGATTGAGGGGCTGGAAGACGCGGAGATGGTGCGGCCTGGGTATGCGATTGAGTACGACGCGATCGATCCGCGGGAGTTGAAGCATAGCCTGGAGGTGAAGTCGATTGAGGGGTTGTTTTTGGCGGGGCAGATCAATGGAACTTCGGGCTACGAAGAGGCAGGTTGTCAGGGTCTGATCGCAGGCATCAACGCCGCGCGAAAAGTGGGAGGGCAGGAGCCGTTTACCGTGGGTCGAACGGAAGGCTATACCGGGATCCTGATCGATGATCTTGTGACGAAGGGGGCTGACGAGCCTTACCGGATGTTCACTTCAAGGGCAGAGTTTCGACTGCACTTGCGCATCGACAACGCGGATGAACGGCTGACACCGTTGGGACGGCGTCTGGGGTTGGTAACGGAGGAAAGGTGGGCCCGGTTTGAGAAGAAGCAGGCGGAGAAAGCTGCATTGCGGCGGTGGTTGGCTTCGACCCGAGTCGATTTGAAGCGGTTGCCTGGACATGAGTTTTCGGGAGGGGACCGGCCGTTTCTCGAGGTTTGGCTGCGACGTCCGGAAGCAGGTTGGGAAGGGTTGGGTGGTTGGGCTTCGGAGGATTTGGGCTGGGCAGTGGACCAGGGTGCATGGATGACTGTCGAGACTGAGACAAAGTACGCCGGGTACATCGAACAGCAGGAGCGTCAGGTGAGGCGGTTGAAGGATGCAGAGGGACGGCGCATACCGAGTGGTTTCACGTATGCCGGAATTGCGGGGCTGTCCCGTGAGATTCAGGAGAAGTTGGAGCGAGTGGCGCCTGCGACATTGGGTCAGGCGGCGCGGATACCCGGTGTGACCCCAGCGGCGGTTGCTGTGCTGGATGTGTATTTGAATTTGGCCACAGGGTAGCCGGCTTGAGACTTTGTGGAGCTCGTACCGCTAGGTATTGTGTGGTGATGGTTCCACGTGGAACGTGTAGTAGTTACGAAGAAGGTTTCACGTGGAACTCTAGTCAACAGAATCGACAGCCGGTCCGGCGTGATACCATGGCAATCGTCCCGACATGGCCAAGATCATCGCCGTAGCCAACCAGAAAGGCGGTGTAGGCAAAACTACCACCGCTATCAACCTTGCCGCTTCACTCGCCGCCAACGACATCCGAGTGCTGCTGGTCGATACCGACCCACAAGGGAATTCAACAACGGGCGTCGGCATCACTAAAGACGACTTGGCAGTGTCGATGTACGACGTCTTGGTCGGAGACGCAGCCGCCACCGACGCTATTGTGACGACCCCCATGGATGGCCTGGACCTCCTACCGGCGGATCGGAACCTTGTCGGCGCCAACCTTGAGCTCGTTGACAAAGAACACCGGGAAACCCGCCTTCGGAACAAACTGGCTGAAATTCACGAAAAGTACCGGTTTGTGCTCATTGACTGTCCCCCGGCGCTTGACCTGCTAACTCTGAACGGCTTGATGGCTGCAGACTCGGTGTTGATTCCCATCCAATGCGAATTCTTTGCACTAGAAGGGATCTCGCAGTTGATCGACACGATCGACCGCGTGAATGACTCGTTTAACCACCCACTGAAGATCGAAGGCATCCTGCTAACGATGTACGACGACCGGACCAATCTGGCCCGGCAGGTAGAAACAGATCTGCGGGAGTTCTTCCAAAATGATGTGTTCCGGACGGTGATCCCACGCAGCATCCGGCTGGCGGAAGCGCCTAGCCACGGCAAGCCTATCCTGCTCTACGATGTGCGCTCGCGGGGCGCCGAGAGCTACATCCGGCTTGCGAAGGAGATTCTGGCTAATGAACAAACCTCTCGACCCTCATCGCAAAGCGCTGGGTAGGGGATTATCCACACTGCTACCGCCCCGAACTGGCGGCAGTCCCCCCACACCGGAGGCCCCTTCCCAGGCTGAGCCCGGTGCTGCTCAGCAGTTGCCAATTGACGCCATCGATCCGAATCCGCTCCAGCCGCGTAGCGTTTTTCAGGCTGACCGGCTCCGCGAACTAGCCGATTCGATTCGGGCCAACGGCATCATTCAACCTTTAATCGTTCGCAAGAAAGGCGACCGGTACGAACTGATCGCAGGCGAGCGGCGATGGCGGGCGGCCCGGATGGCCGAGATGGCCATGGTTCCGGTCGTCGTGCAGGACGTTGCCGACGGAAAGCTACTGGAAGTCTCGCTGATCGAGAACATCCAGCGGGAAGACCTGAACCCCATCGAAGTCGCCCACGCATACGACCGCCTGGCGCGAGAACATGGCCTGAGTCACGAGGAGATCGGCAAACGTACGGGCAAAGACCGGCCGACTATCACCAACATGATCCGGTTGTTGCGCCTGCCTCCGGAGGTACAGTTACTGCTGGCCGAACACCGTCTGTCGATGGGACACGCTCGCGCCATTTTGGGATTACCAACTGCCGACCTGCAACGTCACTTGGCGGATAAGGCAGCGGCCGAAGGACTGTCGGTGCGCCAGGTGGAGCGCACCGTGCAAAAGCTGACAGAACCGCGTGAAAGCCCTGACCAAGTGGCGGAGGAAGAACCCAAGATCGACCCCAACGTGAGGGCCGCAATTGAGGATCTGGAGCGCACACTCGGTACCCGCGTCAGAATCGTCGAGAAAGACAGAGGCCGCGGCCGGATCGAAATCGACTACTTTTCCGAAGACGACCTGGACCGTATCTATCAGTTGATTACAGGGGAAGGAAAGTGAATCGGGTTGGTGCCGGCGGTAGGACTCGAACCTACGACCTACGGATTATGAGACCGTCGCTCTAACCACCTGAGCTACGCCGGCCGGCGCAAACAGATCCAATATCCAAGCTACGACCTTCGCGCCGTGGTGTCAATTCATCGATAATCCACTCCGTTTACCTATTGACAAGTGTAGGACGGAGGTGCATAATGAGCGTGGGATCGGACAGAAAGGTCCCCCGGGTTGAGGCTTCGAATAGGCCTAAGCCCAGCAGTAGCGAGTCATCGTCGTTCCATGTTTGTGGGGCGACTACCGGCGAGTGCAGAGGTTTGGTTGCGAGGCGGGCCTGCGCGAATCGGTCGCGCGGAGATGATGACAGAGCCTCCCCCGTGCGGGTCTTGATTGATCCCCGGGCCAGCGACGCAAAGTCGCACATCGTTTCCGGGCCCTCCTTGGTCGGATGGCCAAGCGTCCCGAGACACGACGCGCAATCAAATCAGCGATGTACCTCGACGTGAAGTGTGGGTTGTACACACTTTGAGGCCGAACATCGCTAACCCGGCCGCTGGCGGTTGCCCCACACTCCTTTCCCTCTCCCCCCACGAATGGTAGATTTGCTAGAGGTGCCGGCCATAGTAGCGGATTTTCGCCGCGTCTCCAAGAGCTACCCGATTTATCGCAAGCCAGTGGACCGTCTACGAGAGTTGCTGACGCTCAACCGCCTCTCGTTCCATCAGGACTTCTGGGCGCTGCGAGACGTTACGTTCGATGTTCGCCGCGGCGAAACCTTCTGCATTATTGGGGAGAATGGTTCCGGCAAGAGTACTCTTCTCCAGATTCTGGCGGGAATTCTGGCGCCGAGTTCAGGCACGGTGGAGGTGAAGGGCCGCGTCGCGGCGCTCCTCGAATTGGGGTCGGGATTCAATCCGGAATTCACAGGTAGGGACAATGTTTATCTGAACGCGGCTATTCTCGGCCTAAGCCGGAAGGAGATCGACAGCCGCTACCATGCCATTGAACAGTTTGCTGAAATTGGCGACTTCATCAACCAACCGGTAAAGACCTATTCTTCGGGTATGGCAGTTCGACTGGCCTTCTCGGTGGCGATCCACGTCGATCCGGAAATCCTCCTGGTAGATGAAGCGCTGGCCGTGGGCGACATCTACTTCCGCCAGCGCTGTATGCGGAAGGTCCACGAATTGCGAACCCGAGGTGTCACCATCCTCTTCGTCTCCCACTCGATGGGTGACGTAAAAGCGATTGGTGACCGAACCCTCTGGCTCGACAAAGGCATTGTACGCGGTCTCGGTCCGACCGATCAGGTGGTGTCTCACTATCTGGCCGCGATGGCCATGAAAGACACATCCTACTTGGAACTGAAAGAGCCTGCGGAGCGCGACGGCTTCGCGTTGAGCGCGCAACCTCCAGAAACGGTCATGCATGTACCCAATGTCGACCACAGGCATGGGGACGGTCGGGCCGAAGTCATTGGAATTGCTATCTATAACCAAACGGGCGAGCCCCTCCCCTTCCTCCGCCCCGACTCGCGGATTGTCGTACGGATTTCGGTGAAGGCGAACGAGAGAATCGCGTCTCCCAATGTTGGTTTCATGTTGCGAAACCATCTGGGTGTCGATTTTTCCGGTACGAATGCACTGCGGGAAGGGGTGGAGCTACCCCCAATGATTCCCGGGGATATCTGTACGGTCGACTTTCATGTGAGCATACCCACGCTGTATCCAGCACATTTTTCATTCTCTCCGGCCATAGCGGATGGGAATCTCCACCATTACAAGATGTGCGACTGGATCGACAATGCCATCACGCTCCAGATGGGCCAAGCGGACGAGCCAGTGTATGGGTACCTCCACCTCCCGTGCAAGGTGGAGGTGAATGCACGGCTGCAAGCTACGATCGGTACAGGAGCCGAGCACCTTGGCTGAGTTTACTGGAGAACGTGTCATACCAGGAGAGGTAGACACTGACCTTTGGAACGAGCATGTGGCGCGGTACCTGTTTGCGGCACGGTTGGCACGGCAGAAGCGCGTTCTCGACATCGCCTGCGGAACCGGATACGGGACACATGAATTGGCCGGCACGGCAACCTCGGCAGTCGGGATTGACCGTGCACCGGAAGCGATCCAGTACGCATCGTCTCATTTTGGACGCTCAAACCTGACATTCTTGCAGGCGTCAGCTGGGGAGCTTCCCTTCCCTGATTCGTCCTTTGATCTCATCACCGCTTTTGAGGTGATCGAGCATCTTGGAGACTGGCGGCGGCTGCTGGCCGAAGCGCGGCGCCTGCTCCGGCCGGGAGGTCAGTTCGTCGTTTCGACGCCGAATAAACTGTACTACGCGCAAAGCCGGGAACAGGCGGGTCCGAATCCTTTCCACGAGCACGAATTCACGTTCGATGAGTTTCGAACGGCCCTAGAGGAGTTCTTCCCGGCCGCAACCCTCTTCGTGCAGAACCACTCGGAGGCGGTGGTGTTTCAGCCTGT
>JAEUQD010000870.1 GCA_016789925.1 Bryobacterales bacterium
CGTCCGGCCACGATCAGCGACGTCCACGCGCTCGGACTCATATTGCCGTACGTCTCCTTGTGCGCCAGCACCTCGTCACCGGCTTCGCGGAACAGGTCGCGCTCGATGCGCCCGGCCACGTCCACGCCCGCCTCGCGCGAAAGATTCTCCAGTACACCGCTTCCCCGAATCCAGTCGTAGGTTTGCACCAGGTCCACCGGCAGGTCGCCATACGCCCACCAGTTCCACCGCGCCGTCCGGTAGCCTGGACGAAAATTCGCCGGGTCCACTTTCCCCTCGTAAATCTCCTTTTGCGAGAACGGATAGTCGTAGTGGAAGCACCAGGCGGGGAATACTTGAGCAAACTGGTCCATCACGACCGCGGCGCGCCGTGCGTATTCCTTCTTGCCCGTGATGGCGTAGAGCAGCCCTAAATCATGCGTGCGCGCGGACAGGTACCGCCGCACCAGGTCATCGCGCCGTGCAGGGAAATAGTAGCGGTAGCCCTTGGCGTCCTCCCAGTATGGATACTCGTGGACACTGCCTCGCGGAGTCTTCACCCGTTGCGTCTTCATTGGGTACTTGGGGCTCGGATAGCGATGGTTGCAGTAGCGGCAGAAAACTTCCCCGGGCCGCTCGGGAGTCCACGAAAGCTGCCCTTCCTGCCGGCCTCCGTTGCAATTCGGGCAGCCGACAAAATACAGTCCCGATTGCGCCGGAACAAGGGTGCGCAGCGCGGCCTCATCGAGCGACCGAACCCACTCGGTCGCGCGCAGCAGTGCCGCGGCGTCGGTCCGCGCAGGATCAGGCGGATAAACGGGCGCCGCCAGACAGGCGAAGGGCAGACCCGAAATCACGAGCCGCCATAGGCATGTTTTCATCGCTCCCATCTTACTGCCTTGGCCCGGCCCAGAGGGGCGTTCAAAGCAAAGCAGCGCGCGCAGGAAGATCGGCCGCACGGCTTCGAGAATCTCCCGACGAGAAGAGATAGATTGCTGGCAATCGCAACACCGCGATTTCTGAGATTAGGGCAACTGCTTCAGGACAAGCACCGAAATCTCAGGCAGGTTCGCCAACTCGGCATCGTTCGTCAGAAACCAGGAAGCGCCGGAGCGGAGGGCTGTCGCAAGTTGAATAGCATCGGGTGTTCGGATTCCATGACGTGCGCGTAACCCCGCAGATTCCTCGGCAATGCCTTCGTCCAACGAAACTGCGGTCAGCGCGGGATTGGAGGAGGATATTGCGATACTCCTCAGCCAACTCGGACCGCCCTTCGCGAAGTGGGTGGACCAGGACTTCAATGAGCGTGACGTACGAAGTCACAACGCGGAATTCGTTGCGCTCCGCCGCCTCGAAGAATGGCTTGATCTTGGCCAGAAAGGCCGGGTGTTCCTCAATGTAGTAGATCAGCGGTCCGGTATCCAGACCCACGGTGGAGCCACGCAGCGCTTCTATCCACTCCACGACGAGCGTTCCCGGCGCAGGTACTCATCGACATCGACGCCTTGCCAGACACCCTTGCCTAAACCCTGAAGTTCCAAAAGGCTCCGGCGCGGGCGCCGGTCAAGATCGCTACTCAGTCGCCCAACAAGTTCGGCAATGAGACGCAACTGATCGGCCGGACCGAGGGCCTGCACACACCTCTTAGCCTGATCGTAACTTGGGTTCGGCATGTCGCTCATCCCCATGACCACACGATACCTCTCTTCGTGCTCGTGACGCCACTTTGACGCCTTTGATTTCGGCCCGGCTGACGCCCTCATAGTCCCACCCAGCACCTCCAGGATGTCGATCAGACGCTGCTGTTCACGCCGCGTAGACTAGCCGGGCCTCGGCCAGTAGGCCAGGCCGGATGGCCGGTTTCAGTCCAAGATTGACGGCCCGATCGACGCGGCGGCCGAGCAGTGCCGTGAACTCACGCATCATTGCCGAAACGCCCTGGTACCGGCTATGCCGCTGAGGTCCAGACGCTCTGGCTCCTCACGTGCCGCACCCACGCGCGCGGTCGAATCCTCCAGGACGAAGCCGGGCCTTCGATCATCTGGTCGTTCCGGATGCCACACGGAAGTATGCTCGGATGAAGGAGATTGCGGCCGGTGGCGCGCAGCCGATTGTAGACATTCTGGTGCAAGACTTGACGGAGCCTCAGGCGCTACGGCTCGAAGCTGAGTTGATCGCGGCGTTCGGAACAATCGACTCTGGCGGCATGCTTACCAATAGCGTTCTACCCTCTGGTCTTGGTGCCAAGAAGCGAAGGGGGATGCTGGTGCCGCTCGGTTGTGTCGAGCGCATCCAACTCGGGCTCGATCTGCTCAACACTGCCATCGTCGATCTCGCCGGGGCGAACACAGGCGGCATGACCTTGAAAGTGATTGGGGGGGGAATTTGGTGGACCTGGTGAGATTCGAACTCACGACCTCTTCCATGCCATTTAAAGGGGGATGGTCTTTTGTACCACTTGCTGCCCCGGCGTATCCTTCGAAATCCAGAGTGTCTTCGTCCTTTGCTTCAGCATCTTTCTCGAAAGGCGGCAGTCGGATTTCCATGTGGAGACCTTGACGTTGAAAGAAGATCGACTGTCGCAGGCAATCACGATGAATCCATATCATTGAGTTGATGTGAAAGCGGATCTCGTGTCGCAATGTCAGCATACTCGTGCGAACATCTTATGAAAAAACCATGACAAAGCACAAAGGGCGGTCTGGCCATTGGCACTTCATGGTGCACGCTCCGCTGCACTTATCGCTTGCCCGATCGCTTGCGCGACTTGCGGAACGACGCCGTTGCCGAGTCGCTCAATTAATGCGGTCCACCCTAGGGGAATCCCATGAGCCACTCGACCCAGGTCGGGTTCAACTGCCCACCAACCTGTTCCGAAAGCGGGCGGCTGTTGCGCTCCATCGTTTCCTGACTCGCTTTCCCGCTGCGCCAATCCCGCGCCGCTGGCGTCGGCCACATCTGAACATAATTGCGAAGTCGACAGTTGGTTGTCGATTTCTCCTCTATCCACTTCCTCCAGCCCTCTGCCGAACCCGTCCTGCTGGCATCCTCGACCGTTGGGGTAGGCCAGGATGGATATCCGGTCGCGGCGGTGAGGCGCACCAACGGAGCTAGCTGGTATACAGTGCCAATCCGCATCATACCCGAGCGCGGCAAGGTCGCAGAGAACGGTGTCGAGTCCCCGCCGAGTGAGTGCTGCCACGTTCTCAGCGATGATGATTGTGGTCGTAGCGCGCTAATGGCACGGGCGTAGTGCTTCCAGAGGCCAGAACGACTCCCCGTGATGCCAACTCGTTTTCCAGCATTGCTGATGTCTTGGCAGGGGAATCCGCCGGTGAGCACGTCGACGCGAGGAAGACCGCCAAAATCGACTGTCGTAACGTCGTCATGTATCGCGGCGTTGGGCCAGTGCTTTCGGAGGATTGCTTGTGCGTGTGGGTCGCTTTCGACGAACCATGCTGTTGTGAATCCTCCTGCTCGTTCGAGCCCGAGTTCGAGTCCTCCGATTCCGCTGAATGGGCTTCCGACTCTGGGTTGTTCGTCATGGATCTGGCATCACCTTTGTGTTGTTCATCTGTACTCACTTATTCAGATGAATAGGTGCACCTATATTTAAATCTTTCGCAGCCCTGTCTCCTGCCGATTCACCTCCTGACTCGCCTCGCTCCCACCCCTGGCAATTCCCTTGCGTCAACCTGGGCGCAATGAGTCGCGGAAGTACCGTCAGGCCGGAGCGAACTCGCGCCACACTCGTTAGTGCGTGGCTACGCCACCGAGCGCCGCTTCTTAGAAAGGGGCAGTGAGGGTTCTTCCTCTTTTCGGCTTGTCGCTATGTTGTTGATTCTTGGTGGGCGGTGAGGGTTCGCTTTTTCGTGATGTGCCGGGCTCGACTTTATTGCACGCTGGCACACGTCAGATGATCGTAAATTGTTGATTCTATTAGATAAGTGCTGGCGGTGAGGGTGGGATTCGAACCCACGGAACCCGCAAAGGTTCAACGGTTTTCGAGACCGCCCGATTCAACCGCTCTCGCACCTCACCGCAGGGTCTCTTTTATTGTAGCTGATCGGGGAGCGGGCGGGTGGCGGACTTGATGAGTTGCTCGGCGTGTTTGAGGGCTTCCTGGGTGAGCTGGTCGCCGGAGAGCATGCGGGCGATTTCACGGGTTCTGCCGGGGGAGGAGAGAGAGTCGATGGTGGCGATGGTGCGACCGTTGGAGGATTTCTTTTCGACGGCGAAGTGCTGGTCGGCGTAGGCGGCGATTTGGGGGAGATGGGTGACGCAGAGGACCTGGTGATTGGTGGAGAGTTTCTTGAGGCGGCGGGCGACTGCTTCGGCGGTGCGGCCGCCAATTCCGGTGTCGACTTCGTCGAAGACGAGAGTGCGGGGGACGGCATCGCGTGCACCGGAGGGGCGGAGGGCCGTGCATGTTTTGAGGGCCAAGGCGAGGCGCGAGAGTTCGCCGCCGGAAGCGACCTTTTCGAGCGGACGGGGGAGTTCGCCGGTGTTGGCGGAGACGAGGAAGCGGATCCGATCGATGCCGCGCGGCGACCAGGGGGTGGATTCGAAGCCGACAGTGAATTCGGTGCCTGCCATGGCCAGCGAGGCGAGTTCCGTCTTGACGGCCTTTTCGAGCTTGCGGGCGGCGTCCTGGCGGAGGCGGGACAACTGGGCAGCGAGGGTTTCATAGTCGCGGGCGAGTTGGGCGCGCTCGGCATCGAGCTGGGCCCGGCGTTCCGACGTCGTCTCGAGGGCAACGAGGCTGCCGCGGACCGTACCGAGGAAGGCCAGGATTTCCTCGACAGAATGGCCGTACTTGCGTTTGAGTTTCTCGATGAGCGCCAGGCGCGACTCGACGGACTCCAGGCGGGCGGGATCGGATTCGAGCTTGCCGAGGTAGTGGGAGAGGTTGTGGGCTGCCTCGGTGATGGCAATTTCGGCCGGCGTCAGGGCGTCGCAGGTGTCCTGGAGCGAGCCATCGATACGGCAGAGGTCTTCGAGGCGGCGGCGGGCCTGGCGGATGAGGGAGAGGGCGGACGATTCGGCGTCGTAGAGAACGTCGTAGGCGGAAGAGGCGGACTCCTGGAGGCGGGCGACGTTGAGGAGGATGCGGCGCTCGGCTTCGAGGTTGGCGTCCTCGTTGGGAGAGAGGGCGGCGTCTTCGATCTCCTGCCGCTGGAAGCGCCAAAGGTCCGCGAGGCGGAGCTTTTCCTGCTCGGAACGGTCGAGTTCTTCGAGGGCCTCGGAGGTTTGGCGCCAGCGCTGGTGGACGGCGGCAAGAGGCGAAAGCAGGTTGGCGGATTGGGCAAAGGCGTCGAGAAGTTCGAGTTGGGAGTCGGGTAAGAAGAGCTCCTGCTGATCGTGCTGGCCGTGGATATCGCCCAGGAAGGGGGCGAGTTCGCGCAGAACGGCGGCAGTGACAGGGCGAGAGGAGATGAAGGCGCGGGATTTACCGTTGGACTGGATTTCGCGTTCGAGGAGGAGTTCGCTTTCCTCGGTTTCGAGGCCGTGGCGGTCGAGAAAGCCTCGAAATTCGGGGGAGGAGGGGGCTTCGAAGATGGCGCTCACGCGGGAGCGGTCGGCTCCGGAGCGGACGGTATCAGCGGAGGCCCGGCCGCCATAAAGGAGGGATAGAGCATCGACGAGGATGGACTTGCCGGAGCCGGTTTCGCCGGTGAGGAGATTGAGACCGCGGCCAAAGCGGACGCGGACACGTTCGACGACAGCGTAATTTTCGACGACCAACTCGAGGAGCAAGGCACCATTTTATCGGACGGGGCGGACGGGTCAGGGGATGGGGGCAGTACTCAAAACAATTTGGGACTATAATGTTTGTGGGCGTACGGGCTGCATGCACGCCCGGTTAAGATAAAGAGAGAGAAGGACCTCGCCCCGTTGATCCTGGCACAAATCACAGTATGGGAGATGGTAAGCCACTCCAAGCCGCTACCGCTGGTGGTGATGATCTCACTGGTGCTGATCTCGATCCTGTCGTGGACCGTAATTTTCGGCAAATGGAAAGCATTCAAACAGGCGCGCTTGAACAATGCGGGCTTCTTGCGGACATTCCGCAAGGCGGATGTACTGGAAGTGGTGGCTCGCGCGGTGGAGAGCTTCCCGATTTCGCCGCTGGTGTCGGTATTCGAATTCGGGTATGAGGAAGTGGACCGGCAGTTGAAGACGAAGGGAGTTTTGCGGAATAAGATGGCCGTGGAGCGATCGCTGCAACTGGGGATCAGCGAGCAGATGGCACGTCTGGAGCGGCACATGAACTGGTTGGCGACGGCGGCGACGGTTTCGCCGTTCATCGGGCTGTTGGGGACTGTGTGGGGCATCATCGACGCATTCTCGGCACTCGGGATGGCGGGATCGGCGAGTTTGCGTGCGGTGGCGCCGGGTATCTCGGAGGCATTGATTACGACCGCATTAGGGCTGCTGGCGGCGATTCCGGCGGCGATCGCCTATAACTTCTTCACACATCAATTGCGGGAAATGTCAGCACGGATGGACGATTTTTCGCTCGAATTTATCAATCTTGCGGAAAGGAACCACGGAGAGTAAGCGGCGGTGGCGATTTCACTCAATGGCGGCGGAGGAGGACGAGGACGGTCGCGGGGACTGGCCGCGATGTCTGAAATCAACATCATTCCGCTGGTGGATGTAGTGCTGGTGCTGCTGATCATCTTTATGTTGACGGCGCACGTGATGGAGTTTGGCCTGGAAGTGGACGTGCCGCGCGTGGACGATCAGCGGGCCTCGGCAGAGGAGTTGCCCGTGGTGACCATCAATAAGACGGGCGAGATCTTTCTGAACGAGAAGCCGGCGAACATCAACGCGCTGGGGCAGGACGTGAGGAAGCGGTTCCAGAACGCCAAGGCGGTCTATGTGAGGGCCGACAAGGAGACGATCTGGGACCCGATCGCGCAGGTGGTGAACATCCTGGGCAAAGAAAAGATTGAGGTGCGGATGGTGACGCAGCCGCTGGACAAGAGCCCGGCGCGACGCTGATGGGGCGATAAACGATGCCTTCCGTGCAACACCACGATGTTTTCGAGACACCCGATTCGCTACGGTTGCCGTTTGCGGGTTCGGTGGCTCTGCACGTGACGTTGATGGGGGCAGCGGTTGCGGCGGCCTGGACCGGGTTCAACAAGGCCAATCCCTTTGGCGACCCGAATGCTTCGGGGCCGGGGAGCGTAACGATATCTCCGGTGCAGCGTATTCCCATGTACAACCGGAGCGACCGGGTGAATCCGGTTGCCAACGACACCGAGTCGCTGGTGCCGCAGCGGACGACGCCGGAACGGCGGGAGCGCGAGGTCGAGCCCGATGCCATCGCGATTGGGAAGAAGGACGTCAAGAAGAAGTCAACCAAGAAACTCGATCTGGCGGCTTACGCGCGGCGGCGGCAGGAGGAAGAAGAACGGCCCAACCAACTCTACAGCCGGGCGGGGGCGGCGGCGAGCACGCCGCTGTTTGGGGCCTCCGGGGGTGGTGGCGTGGGCTTGGGCAACAACAGCCCGTTCGGCGCGCGATTTGGCTATTACGAGCAGTTGATCCGGGAGAAAGTGTCGCGGAATTGGAAGCTCGACCAAGTGCCCACGTCGGTGAAGACGGCGCCGGCGGTGGTAGTGTTGTTCGATATTCAGCGCGACGGGTCGGTGCGGAACGTGCAGATCGGACAATCCAGCGGGATCGGCCCGCTGGACTATTCGTGCCAGCGCGCGGTACTCGATTCGGCGCCATTTGAGCCGTTGCCACAAGGTTTTGAACGGACGTCGGCCCATATTGAATTCTGGTTTCAGCTAAAAAGATGACTTTGAAGAAAAGCTACGTTGGCATTCTCGCGGCTGTGCTGGGGGCGAGCGCCCTGCTTTGGGCGCAGCAAAGCGACATCATCATCAAACTGGTGGGCGGCACGATGCCGGTGATCGCGGTGCCGGATGTGCGGGCCTCGGGCGAAGCGCAGCAGCACATGGACGCCTTCAACCAGACACTGTTTGCGGATTTGCAGGACTCCGGGCTGTTCAAGATGGCGCCGAAGAGCATGTATCCGCTCGAAGTGCCGCAGCGCCCGCAGGATTTCCGTGCGCCGGCGGGGGAACCGCCGCGGCAGCAGCGGCAGGGGCCGTGGCTGACGGACTGGTCGCAGCCGCCGGTGAGCGCGAATTATCTGACGGTGGGCTATGCCGCCGTCCAGAACGACCGGCTGGTGTTTTTCGGCTGGCTCTACAACGTCGGCCAGAGCGACTTGAACAATGCACAACTCTTCGGCAAGGTCTATTTCGGTTCGATGGACGCGGCCGGGGCGCGTCAGGTAGCGCACGAGTTTGCAGCCGACATCATGGCTCGGATGGGGGCGCAGTCGCTGGCGGGGAGCAAGATCTACTTCACCTCGGACCGCACGGGGCACAAGGAGGTCTGGGTGATGGATTTCGATGGCGAGAATCAGAAGCAACTCACGCGTCTGCGGTCGATTTCGCGCTTCATCGCAGTCTCGCCGGACGGCACTCGGCTGGCCTTTATGACTTTCGCCAAGGGTACGCCCGAAATTATGATGATGTCCTTAGAGACAGGACGCATGCTGCCGTTTTATAATCAGCGAGCCTCCCTCAATAGCAATCCGGAATTTACGCCGGACGGACAGAGTTTGTTGTTCTCGTCAACGGCGGCGGGTGGGAGTGCACAGATTTTTCAATGCAACCTGAACGGCTCGGGACTGCGGAGAGTGGGCGTGACGACCGCAATTGAGGTGGAACCGAAGGTGAATCCGAAGAGCGGGAGTGAAATTGTGATGACTTCGGGTCGCTCCGGACCTCCACAAGTCTATAAAATGAATTTAGACGGTACGGATGTGGTCCGCCTCACGTCAGGCGAGGGAGACGCCGTCAATCCTTCGTGGAATCCCAACGGACAGCATATTGCGTTCAGTTGGACGCGGGGGTTTGAACCCGGGAATTACAATATATTTATAATGGACGTGGCCAGTAGGGAGTACGTGCAGTTGACCCATGGCGCGGGACGAAACGAGAACCCGGTGTGGGCCCCGGATGGCCGGCACTTGGCGTTTTCGTCCAACCGATCAGGATCAACCCAGATTTGGACGATGCTGGCGAACGGGACGAAGGTTCGCCGGCTGACCTCGCAGGGAAGAAACGAAAACCCTGTGTGGAGTAAGAACTAGACGAGCAGACGAGAGTTTTTGCAACAGACACGCAGAACGAGAGAATGCAGGAGGGAAGACCTTTCAGATGAGTAAGCGATCGATAGTTTTTGTATTATTTGCCACTTTTCTAATGCTGTTGGCGATTGGCTGCAAGAAAAAAGCGCCAACACCACCACCACCACCGCCGCCCAAGGCTGAAGCGCCGCCGCCCCCCAAGCCGGCCGCGCCAGTTGTGGAATTTTTCCAGGCGGAACCGTCCTCTATCCAATCCGGCCAGTCGTCGACACTGCGCTGGTCAGTGAAGGGCGCCGACAGCGTAACCATTGACAACGGCATCGGCACGGTGCAATCCAGCGGCCAGCGGCAGGTATATCCTAACCAGACCACGACGTACAGTCTCCAGGCTAGTGGTCCTGGCGGGAGTGCTAACGCCACCGCACGCGTCTCGGTGACGCAGCCGCCTCCGCCTCCACCACCGGCTCCGCCGGCTCCGAAGTTGAGCCTCAGGGAACGGTTGGAGCGGGAAGTACAGGACGTTTACTTTGATTACGACCAGTATTCGGTTCGTGAAGACGCACGGTCGCAGTTGACGCGAAACGCCGACGCGCTGAAGGCGATTCTGCGCGACTTCCCCAGCGACGCTATCACCGTCGAAGGTCATTGCGACGAACGCGGTTCGGCAGAATACAACCTCGGATTGGGAGACCGCCGCAGCACTTCGGCGAAAGACTTTCTGGTCCAGTTGGGCGTGCCCGCCGACAGGCTCCGGACCGTCAGCTACGGTAAGGAACGTCCCCAGTGTACCGACGGCAACGAAGGTTGCTGGCAGCGGAACCGCCGGGCTCACTTCTCGGCCGGTCAGTAAGCTGGCAAGCTGTTGATTTAAAAAGACCGGAGGTCGCGCGCGGGGGTTCTGTCGCGCGGCCTCCGGTTTATTCCATGGAAGCGCGGACTCGCGCCTTGTTCCTTATTGAGGAGGTTTGAATGCGCATTCTTCGCCTGACCGTAGTGATTTTGTTGGCACTCCCCACGCTGCTTCCAGCGGCGAACAAAGAACACGAAGCCATGATGCGCGATCTTGCGCTGCTGCAGGATCAATTACGGGTGATGCAGAAGTCGCTGGACGAGAGAATGGCGGCGCTGATGGCCGTTGTACAGCAGTCGGTGAATAGTGCTGACAAATCCAATACGTCCATCCTGGTGTTGGAAACGAAAATGACCGAACGGATGACGACTTTAGAGCGGTCGCTGACGCAGTCTCTGGCGAACATGAGCGCCAAAGTAGACACGATGTCGGACGAGTTTCGGATTCTGAAGGAAAACATGGCGGATCTGAACTCAAAGATGGGGCGACTGCAGACGAAATTTGTGGACGTGGAGAATGCAGTCAAGACGATGCAAAACCCGCCAGCGCCACCACCCGCGCCGGCTGGTACGGAGCCAACGCCGGGTACGGCCGCCGCGGGAGTGCCGGGGTTGTCGCAAATGTCGTCGCGGCCGCCAGCCGGGGTGAGCGCGGAAACGGTCTACCGGGATGCTTACCGGGACCAGTTAGCCGGTAAGAACGACCAGGCCCTCGACGGTTTTGTGAACTATCTGAAGTGGTATCCGGGAACGGACTTGGCCTGCAACGCGCAGTTCTATATCGGGAATATCTACTTCAAGAAGAAGGAACTGGAAAAGGCGCTCGCCGCCTTTGACGACGTTCTGGAGAAGTACCCGTCGGATTGCAACAAGCGGAACGACGCATTGCATGCTAAGGCAAAGGTGCTGGTGGAAGGCAATCAACCCAGCGCGGCCGCGGCGGTCTACCGGCAGCTTCGGAAGGAAAATCCGACCGGGGAATGGGCCACCAAAGCAAACGCCGGTCTGCGCGAGTTGGGTTTTAGCGCTAACGCGCCGGCGCCGAAGAAGCGTAAATGATCCGCTGGGCGGTCGTGGCGACGATGGCCACAGTGGTAGCCGCGGGAGGGGAGTTTCCGCGCACATTGAAGGCGTATGCGGGACAGACACCGCTTCTGGACGGGAGGCTGGGGCCCGAGGAGTGGTCTGATGCGACGCCGTTCTCGGGTGTTGAGGATTGGATTCCCCAGTTCACGCGGACGACCGATACCCGGGATCTGGCGCTCAAGGGCTGGGTGAAACACGATGGCAAGCGCCTGTATTTTGCCTTCGAGATCACCGATGACGTGCTGTATGGGATTGACACGCCGCGCTGGCTTCCTCCACAGAATTCGAAGGCCCATGAACTAACGCGGGAAGGATTCCCCTGGTTTGGCGACGAAATGGAGTTGCTGATCAACGCAACCAATCGCTGGAAGGGGGAAGAGTCGGCGGCGGGCAATGGAGAATCGTGGCAGGTGGTGTGCAACCTGACGAAGTCGCGGCTGGGAGGAGTGGGTCCGCGGGCGGGCGAGACCTCGTGCCTGCTGGAGGGCGAGCCGCGCCGGAGCGAGGCTGCCTGGAATACCTATACACGCTGGATCCAA
>JAEUQD010000884.1 GCA_016789925.1 Bryobacterales bacterium
TAGGGCTGCCGTGCCCTCTCTACATTCCACGCCTCGTCCGGCGTCTCTTCGAGAGGTCTTCTCGGGCTATTGAATTCTGACTCCTGTCTCCTGACTCCTGTCTCCTTTCTTATGAAACTTCGCCTCTCTCGCAAAATTCGCGCCGCGCGTCGTCGCGCCGCCCACACCTCGGCCCCGGCCACCATCTCCACAGACATCCTCGCCCAGCTCTCCGCGCGCCTCGACGAGAGCCTGAATCGCATGGCGTTCTATCGGAATTTACAAAACGAAAAAAACGCCAATTTCGCACAACTCCCCTCGAATCAAACGGATACTTGCAAAAACACGATTTCCGAACCACTTTCGGAGCCGCAACCCTCCTGAAATCATTCACTTACTTGAATTTTCCACGTGGCTCCGCCACCAACTTTCAACAACTTACGTACACTGGGACAGACCTCCCGGTCTGTCTCTCCGTGGGGCGAGCTTTAGCTTGCGGAGGGCTTCAGCCCTCCCACTCTTCCAAAGCTCCGCGTCCAAATAGCCGACCGCTGACCGCTGAGAGCTGATCGCTCTCACAGAAAGGAAACAACCATGCCTTGCATGCCGCATTTTCATGATCATTTCATTCCGTCGACCTGGGTCGTCCTCCGCGAGAAGAACGACACGCCGGCCGCCGCCGCCGCGGCCGAGTCCACTGGCTCCCAATCTTGCTGCCAGCAGGCAGAAGCCAAGCTCCAGAAGAGGTTCGACAAAATCATGGACACCGTCATTCAGACGCTGTTGCCGTTTCGCGAGGCCTACCAGGCTGTTCGTAACGCGCTCGTCGCCCTGGCTGCCCAGGAACAGCAGGCCGATTCCGGACCGGTTCCCGAGCCTCACGCTGCCTGATCACGGGCGAACCACGGCGAACGACTCAGTGTCACCACGGAGTGCAGGATACGTATGCTCAAACAGTACATTCAGAACTTTGACGAGAATCATACCGAGTCGGATACCGTCACCTTCGCGCGCTCGATGCTCCACTTCCACCCGGACCCCATCCAGACCCAGGTGCTCAATCCGAACATCCAGCGCGGTATCCTGAATTGTTGTCGCCAGTGGGGTAAGTCCACCACGCTCGCCGTCAAGGCCGTCCACCACGCGTTCACGCATCCGAAGTCGCTGACTGTCTGTATCTCGCCCGCAGGACGCCAGTCCACCGAATTCATCGATAAGTGCCGCGACTTCTGCCGCACTCTCGACCTACCCATCCACGCCGCGTCCGAACACCGCATGTCGATCTGCCTGCCCAACGGCGCGCGCATCATCGGACTGCCCGGCCGCGACGACACCACGCGCGGTTTCTCCGCCGTCTCTTTGTTGCTGGTCGACGAGGCTTCGCGCGTCACCGAAGATATTATCTCGGCCGTCGTCCCCATGCTCGCCGCCTCCCCCAACGCCGCCCTCTGGCTGCTCTCCACGCCCAACGGCTGCGATAACCACTTCTATCGGGTCTGGTCCGATCACGAAAGCTACGAGAACTGGACTCGCATCCAGGTAACCGCTCCGGAATGCCCGCGCATCAAGGAGACGTTTCTCAACGAGCAACGCCGCACCCTGGCCCCGTCCAACTTCGACCAGGAGTATCTGTGCAAGTTCGTCTCCGCCGACGACTCCATTTACTCCATCGAGGATCTCAAGTTACTCCTCGACGACTTCCCGGTCATCCTTCCGAATCGGATCCAGGCGCAAGGCCACCCGTGCACCAGCTCGATCACCAGACCCCTGATCCTTTCCAACGGCCTTGTCAGCCTGCACCCCAGAGTGCTCGATCAAAATTTTCTGGTCGGCCTCGACCTCGGCCGCCAGCGGGACCACTCCGCACTCTCCGTCATCGAACGCACGTATCTGGAGACCGAATTCCGCGACCGCGTTACCTTTAACCCGTACACCGTCGACTTACACCGGCTGGTCCATCTGGAGCGCTTTCCGCTGCGTACCGACTATACCGAAGTCGGGCACGAGGTCAGCCGGCTGTTCTCCTCTGCGCCCTTCTCCGAGCGGGCCACTCTGGTTGTAGACGCCACCGGTGTCGGCGCGTCCTTTGTCGACTTACTCCGGTCGTATCTCCGGATGCAGCGCCACAAGCTGATGCCGGTGGTGATTACCGGCGGGCATACCATCAACAAGCAGCCCAATTCCTATAACGTGCCGCGCGAGATTCTGCTCGGCAACCTCGAAAACCTGACGAAGGAGCGGACCTTGCGGGTCTCGAAACACCTGCCGCTGGCCATCGACTTCTTCCGGGAACTGGCCGCGCTGCGCATCACGACAACGCCTTCCGGGCGGCAGACCATCCAACCCGCACGGTCCACTCAGCATGACGATATGGTCTTCTCGGTAGCCCTGGCCGCCTTCGCCGACTGCGCCTATAAAGCGGTGAACGTCCGTTCCCCCTACAAGCCGACCATCGACCCCGTCGTCTACCTCCTCCGTTGATCGCCAAGTCCCGCGCGCATCGATCGCGTCGTCACCCCCCGGATGAATTGGGGGAAGACGTTTGCCAGAACTCATATGCTTTGTTGCCTCATAGAGCTACAGCCGTTTCCGGTCCGGACCCCACCCCTTCGAGCAAAAGTGGGAAGCATCCGGTGTCTGATACCGCACCGTCTCCAACTGGGGCGTGGCCAATTTCTTATAGCCCTGGATGCGCGACTCCAGCGCGACGTCGAGGATGGCGCTGGTCAGCATGGTCCGCTCCACCGGATACGGCGGCTTGCCCGTTTCGAACATCTTCTCGATGTTCTGCACCAGGCACCCGAAGTGATGATGCGGACGCCCGGCCTGCAACTTCATGAGCGTCGAGAACGGCGTGGACTGCCCCGGCAGATCGACCGCGGCCGTGAAGTCCGACACGAGCCCGGTCATCAGAAACGCCGCGGCCCGCAAACCATCCTTGTAGTCGATCACAAACGCGGTGGGCGCTTTCGCCAGTGACTTCATGTCGCCCGGACGGCGTGATTCGCTGCGCGCGATCGACGCTTCAAACAGCTTCCCCGCCCATGCCTCCGACGACAGGAAGTTCCAGCAATCGTCGTTCTGCAAACACTGCACCGCGCTGACACCCGTTTCGCCGCCCTTTCTTCGCTCGGTCAGGCACTGGAGCGCTTCCAGCACGTGGAAGCCGTAAATATCCAGACCGGAAAAAGACACCGCCACCGCATTCCGCTGCGGCGCGTT
>JAEUQD010000903.1 GCA_016789925.1 Bryobacterales bacterium
TGTTGTTCACAATCTGGACCGGCGACGGCGCGCCGGAACCCACATCGACGAAGATTCCCTGCAATGCCCGGTTGACCAGCGTGTTGTTCAGCACCAGCAACTGGTGCCGCGGATAGTCGCGGTTGAAACGCTCCACCCCATAGCCGATCAGGCTCCGGTGCTGCGATCTAGTTCCCTGCTCGATGATGTTTCCAAGTACGTAGGCTTCCCCGCCCTCGGAGATGTCGATCTCGCGTGAACCCGTGCCGTCCTCCTGCGACAGGCGATTGGCCACGATCCAGTTCTCCCTCGCACGTGTCTTCAGCAACTGCCCCACACGCGCGCGCCGCGAATAATTTCCGCGAAACGTCAGCTTGCGCGCCTGGTGAATATAGACGTTGTGTGAGAACCCATCTCCGTCGCCGTTGTTCTCAAATACGGAAAACTCGATGGTCACGTCCGCATCCGGAGCGGGTCCGGTGAGCACGCCAGTCTGGTTGTCGTGGATGTGGCACCCACGGATCGTAATGCCGATACCCGGCTCCAGGCGAATCGCCGCGCCGTTCCGGTCTGGCACGACCGTGCCGGAGAACTCGATGTTCTCGACCGTGGCATTGGCGGCCGGCTGATAGAAGACCCAGATGGCTTTGCCGTCGTGATGCTTGCCGCCCGCGCGCAGATGCGGACGCCCCGGACCGACCCCGCGGATCGTGAGGTTCGGCTTCCAGACTCCGCACACATCGCCCTCGTACACCCCTCGAGAGTCGATGGTGATGGTGTCGCCCGGCCCGGCGGCGGCGAACGCAGCGCAGGGAGCAGCATAGGGTTTCCCTGGCCCCACTTCCAAGGTGGCCGCCAGGCAGGCGACCGGGAGCAGCAGCGGCAGGTACCGCATGCGAGCCTAGGCGGGGAAGTAGGCCATCAATTCCGGAAACATCGCCCGGACGAATTCGGCTACCTGCTTTTCGGCGTCCTCTTCGCGCTCGTTGACGACGGGAACCACCACCCTCACAATCGCCGTGTCGGTGCGGTTATAGCGAATCGAGTCCATCACCGTCTGGATCTTCGCCGTATACTCGCTGGCCACCACGCGGTTGCGCGACTGGTACCAATACGCCACCAGGCTCTTGTTCTGCCCGCGAGCCACCATATACCGGTTCACTTCGATCGTGGGTTTCCCTTCGCCCAGAGAAATGTTCATCACTCCGGACTCCGAAGGTTCCCACCCGCTGCCGGGCAGGCAATTCTTGGGCGAATGCGGCGCAACGCCGGTCCGCTGCGACTTGAAGTAGCCGATGAACAGGTTGATCCCCACCGGATAGCTCGCCGACCGGTACAGACGGTTCAGCAGATCGTCGGCGCGCAGCACATCGCGCACTTCCTGCTCCACGACGCCTTCTTCAGCCAATCTCCACGAGGCGATCTCACTCGGAAAGGCCGCCAGCGGTTTGACGATCGGCACGTGCTCCACTGATTTGGCGCGTCCGTAATAGAAAGCGGCCTGGGCGAGCATGATCAGCGTCAGGATTTGCCAGGACCGGGTTTTGAGGAAAGAGAATTCCTTAAGCATGCGACACAACGCTTGTCTTCTCCCAGTACATCACAAGACGCCCCATACGCGTTATACTGCTTCGAAATGAATAGGCGTACCTTCCTCGGTGCTGCGGCGGCAGTCGCGACGGCTCAGGCGCAGCGGCGCTATGACCTTCTGATCAGGAACGGCGAGGTGCGCGACCCCGGCCGCGGCGTGAAGCGCAAAGCCGACGTCGCGGTCCAGGACGGCAAGATCGCGGCCGTCGAAGATTCCATTGCACCCGACCGCGCCTATGACGTGATCGATGCCAAGGGCCTCTTCGTAACGCCCGGACTCATTGACCTGCACACGCACTGTTACTGGGGCCCGACGGGGCTGGGCATTCAGGCCGACCCGATCGCCGCACGCAGTGGAACCACCACCTGGGTGGACGCCGGCACCTTCGGCTGGGATGGGACGCCCGGCTTCCGCAAGCACGTTGTCGAGACCTCGCACACGCGGATTTTCGGCTATGTCTACATGTACACGTCTAACCGCAATCCCGCCGACGACCCCATCCGTCACGCTCGCCGCGGCATGAAGAACACCGGCGAAGCCGTGGTCAACAACAAAGACATTCTGATCGGCGTCAAGGTCCAGGTCGGCTTCAATATGAGCGGCAAGTACAGCTTCGACCTGTTCAAAGTGGCCCGCGAAATGTGCGATCAGTTTCAGATCCCGATGATGGCCCACATCAGCTTTGCGCCGCCCGAAACCAGCGAGGTGATGCCGCTGATGCGCAAGGGCGACGTCGTCACGCACTGCTATAACACCCACACTCTGGGGATCGTCGAGAAGGAAGCGGCCAAGCTGAAACCCGGCGTGCAGGAAGCGCGCGACCGCGGCGTTTGGTTCGACGTGGGCCATGGTCTCGGCAGCTTCAACTTCGCCGCCGCCAAGCGCGCGCTCGACGCCGGCTTTGTGGCCGACACCATCTCCACCGACATTTATCCGCTCAACGTCAACGGCCCCGTCTTCGACATGCCTACGACAATGAGCAAGCTGATGCACCTCGGCATGAGCTTCGACGATGTCCTGTTGCGAGTGACCGCCAACCCGGCCAAGATCATCAACGCGCAGCAGGTGCGTGTGGAAAAGCTGGGCTCACTCGAAGTCGGCGCGCCCGGCGACATCGCCCTCCTGGCCATCGAAGACGGTCAGTTCACTCTGGTCGATTCCCAGAAGAACGCCGTTACCGCCAACAAGCGCATCGTCAGCCGCCTGTCCATCTGCCGCGGCCGCCGCATGCACGCCATCGGCTGATCACGAAAACGGTGGCGGATCGAATACCGAGAGGATCTCGGCGATCATCGCCTCGCGGGACGGATAGCGGTCCTGCTCGTAACAGCCGAGCGGATTCTCGAGCACGTTCACCAGGCACTTGTTGCAGTACGTGCAAGGGCGTTCGGGAGCATCATGGCCGGCCGCAAAGATCTTCGGCAGGTCGTTATTGGCAATGAATGACCGAGCAATCGTCACGGCATCGCAGGCGCCGCCTTCAATCGCCGCACGGATGAAGCTGGCCGTCTGAAACCCTCCCGTGCACAGAACCGGAATGCCGACCTCTTCCTTGATCCGCCGCGAATCCACCAGGTTGATGCCCTCGATCACATCGCCGCGAGCCCGCTGCCACGAGGCCCGGAAGATCTTCGCGCCCGCGGGATTGCTGAGCAGGGCGTAGTTGAATCGCACGCGCGAACCCGACGAGATCATCGAGTCGATTGTCTTGATGGCCTCTTCCGTCGGGAAATC
>JAEUQD010000909.1 GCA_016789925.1 Bryobacterales bacterium
CCCGTGGTACCCGAGAACACAATCACGCCCGCCGCATTCCAAGTCCCCCCACGAGGAGCTGTTACGTCGCACAGCGTCTGCGCCGCTCCGCCCGTGGCTTCGATCCTTTTCAGCTTGTCTTGCGCGAAGAAGCCAATCCAGCGGCTGTCCGGCGACCAGAACGGTAACAGCGCCTGCTCGGTCCCAGCCAGCGCTTGCTCCGTCAACCCATGCAGTGGCCGCACCCAAAGTTGCCGCCTCCCTTCGATCGTGGCCGTGAATGCCAGTATCTTCCCATCCGGCGAAATGGCGGTCCGGTTGAATCCGGCCTTGTCCGGCGGCAGGATAGAAGTGGTCATCACGGGCAGCAGGGGTGGCGTCTCCCGAAAGTGAATCGCCCCCAGGGCAATCAATGCCACCGCCAAGCCTGCGGCAACAGCGATCCACCCCCAGCGACCCGCCTTCACGGGAGCCACGCTCTCCACCACCGGCGACCGCAACTCCAACACGATGTCCCGCATCGATTGCCACCGGTCTTCCGGATCCTTTTCGAGACACCGCCGCACCAATCGCTCCAGCCACGCCGGCGTGAATGGCTTCATCGCCATCGGCGCGGGATCTCCTCCCAAAATCGCCGCCATAAGGCTCGTGTAACTCTTCCCTACGAACGCCTTTCGCCCCGTCACCATCTCAAACAACACTGCCCCAAATGCCCAGATATCGCTCCGCGCATCCGCCTCTTTCCCTTCAAACTGCTCCGGAGCCATATACTGAGGCGTTCCTAACACGGTGCCTTCGGTGGTCAGCACGGCAGTCAGCGTCTCTTGCGTCGGAGCAGGTGTGGCCGTCGACTTCGCCAACCCGAAGTCCAGCACCTTCACCCCATCCCGCGTCAGCATGATGTTCTGCGGCTTCACATCCCGATGCGTCACCCCCGCCCGATGCGCCCGGTCCAACGCATCCGCAATCTGCACCGCATACTGCAACGCCTGCGCCAGCGGCAACGCCCCTTTCTCAATCCGCGCCGCCAGCGTCTCCCCCTCAATTAACTCCAGGACCATGTAATTCGGTCCAATATCATGCAGCACGCAGATATTCGGGTGATTCAGCGAAGCCACCGCCCGTGCCTCCCGCTCAAACCGCCCCCGCGCATCCTCCCGCCCCGCGATATGGTCCGGCAGAACCTTCACCGCCACGGTCCGCCCTAACCGCGTATCTCGCGCCCGATACACCTCCCCCATGCCGCCCGCACCGATAGGCGCGAGCACCTCATACGGTCCGAGTTTCTCGCCCGGGGAAAGTGGCATGGGGAGTGGTAGAGTTCAGTCTAACCGATTTGGTTGACCGCCTATAACTCCCAATCTTCGATCAACAGGCCTGGAACCCGTGCGAACTCCCTCGTGTTGTGTGTCACCAGAACCATTTCGCGGCTGACGGCTATTGCAGCGATCATCAGGTCATTCGGTCCGATAGGCGTTCCCAACGCCGCCAGATGCGCCCGGATTCGACCGTACTCGATCGCGGCTGCGTCGTCGAAGGGCAGCGAATGGTAATGACTGAAGAATCCCTCCAGTGTCGCCCGGGATCTCTCAGGATCGGTGGACCGAGCGGCGCCAAATAGCATTTCGGCTTTGACTACCGAGCATAGTTGGATCTGCGAGGGCCTCACTGCGGCCATCCGCTTCGCGACCATCGGAGATTTTCCATTGAGGAACCGGATGCAGACGTTCGTGTCCGGCAGATACACGTGTTGTCCTATTGGAGCGGCTCGCGATCCTGATGGGTGCCCTGGTCGGGCCGCTCGAAACCAAGGTTCGCCAGCGCGCCGGCGTAGGTCTCAAAAAAACCAGCGGGCCACTCGTCGGAGGGAGTTGGCTCGGGGCGAACTCGCCCAGCAGCATCGACGACAACGAGAACTTCGACATCAGTATCCGGCAGGCCGGTCGGAATCGAAAGACTCAGGTTCCCATCACTCGATGTTCTGGCCTTGGCCGGAAAGGTGATCATGCTCAGCCTCTGGTCACTGATTCTAGCATTCGCCCGGTTCCGATCCAGGCGTTGTTCCGCCGCCGCGGCGTTCCGCCAGTTCGCATTCGAGTTCGCGCCGCGTGAGTCGTTTCTCGCCGGAGGCAGCGCTTTTCTCACGGGGTTAGGCTGTTTCGAGTAGCTCAAAATGCGATGGCTCGGGTATTGGGTCTCCATCCTCCCGCATCGCCGCTAAGTGCATCTCCATGGCCTTGGCCATTCGCTCCCGCGTTTCCTCGATGGTGCGGCCGGTGGCCACGCAGCCCGGCAGGTCCGGCACGTAAGCGCCGTAGCCGGTGCCTGATCGCTCATAGAAAACGACGTACTTGCTCATTCCATTCCCGCCTGCTTCATTATAGACTTCAGTTTTTCGGAGGGATTTCGTCCGATTCATAACCGGCGACGGTCACCTTCCCCGGCTTCGTTGGATGCACGAATTGCCTGTGGCTGCCTTCCTGATTACGAACGATCCACCCGTCAGCGCGAAGTTTCTTGAGGATGTCGCGCACCTTCATGTTTACGGGCCGCCCTTACCTCCCCAGCCGCGCCACCCAATTCTGAACAACTACCATCGGCGGATCCTGCTGCGCGCCCCCTTCCGGTTCCAGCACTAAGAACCGTTGGCCGTCGCGGGCTGGCGCAAAGCGCGCACTGCCAACACGGTCCGCCAGTTGGAAGAGCGGTTCAGGTTTCCCGGGCTGTACGGCCGCGCCTTGCAAACTCATGCTCGCCGCCGTCAGCATTCGACTCCGGCCCACCCAGTACAGTTCCTTGCCGTCGCCGCGCCACGCGGGGGAGAACCCTCCGTCCCCCGAAATCAGCCACTT
>JAEUQD010000994.1 GCA_016789925.1 Bryobacterales bacterium
CCAGAATCGGGCGCCTCAGGAAAGAGGGTAGGTCTTCACTACAACGGATTTTGAAACAGCGTTGTTGACGGGATTGGGCTTGCAGGCCATTTCGGAATCAAAATAGCTGAAAATGGCATCGAACTGCGAAAGTCAGGTTAGGCGGACCGGAACCTGTCCTCGCCGGATCGTGCCGCCCTACCTCGACCCCGCCGCGTTCTTCGCCAGGAGCTATCCCACGCGCGGGATCAACGAGTTGCTCAGAGCAGTCTCTCTCCGGCCGCGGCGGCGACCGCGTCCGCGTCAGCGACCAAAGGCACATCGCGCCCGGCGCGGATACCATCCGGGAACTCTTCGGCGGCCAGCCCGCCCTCAATCCTGGCCGACGGAATCTCGATTTACCTCGGGAACTACCTGCCGAGGAGGAACAGGACGTTGACAGCTAACCTTCCCTCCTGGACCTGTCCTCTCGCCCCATGCCGCCGCCCCGCGTCCACCCCGCCCGCCGCCTCCCGCCGGCGTCGAAGGCTCCCAATGGGGACACTGCCCCGACGCGCATCGTACCGCTGCGCCTCCTTTCCGTGCGACACCGCCAGCCAGAAGAGTCCCGGCGGGGACTGAGCCATGCGCGCCAGCAAGTGACAAGAAACGAAGCATGAGCATAATTATGTTTACATGCCTCGCGGAGGGCTTGCTGTTGCACCGTAGTTCCTCGACTCGCCGCGAGGCTTGCGCTAAGAAAACGGTTCTCCAGCGCCAAGGTCCCGGCTACCTGCTTCCAGTCCGGAGTGGCCGGCGCCGCGGGAGCCGCCGCTCCTGACTTCGCAACGTGACCTTTGGAAACCGGCCGCCCGGCGATTCGGTCGCGCTACTCGTAGAGCAACTTCCGGCACACTCCAGCCTGTTGGTGTCGATCCCACCGCAGGTGACGATCAGTCGATTGCTGCAGTGGCTGAAAGGCAAGACGGCGCACCATCTGCTGGCGGAATTCCCGCACCTGAAGAAGCAGTTCTGAGGTCGGAACCTGTGAGCGCGAGGATACTTCTGCCGCAGTTCGGGAAACGTGAAAGACGAGATGGTGGCGGAGTACATCGCTAACCAAAATGTCAATGAGAGGCAGGACGAGGATTTTCAAGTAGACGATTGAGTCCGTCTACTTCTTGAAGCCCGCTTGGTGCGGGACCCATCTTGCCGGCCTCTGGCTGGAACAGGGCTTCCAGCCCATTACCAGAGTCACCGCCTTCCAGGCTGTGCTCTTCACTCTCCCACGAACAGTTTGCTTCAGCTTCCTAAGGCCCTCAGGTATCACCACTGGCGCTTCGTGTCGAGATGTGGTTAAATTCGCGTTTCATCAATTTGTGGAGGAGTTGCGATGCAGAAGACACGCGTGGCGGCGGTGAGCATGAATGGATTGTTGGGAGAGCCGGACCGGGTGCTAGCGGCGATCGATGGCTGGTGCGAGCGTGCCGCCAAGGCAGGGGCTCACCTGGTGCTCTTTCCGGAACTGGTCGTCCACGGCCATTGCACTCCGAATACGTGGGAACTGGCCGAGCCGGTTCCCGATGGCCCGAGCGTGCGGCGCTTGATCGACATTGCCGGGCGGCACAAACTGGTGCTCTCGGTGGGGCTGAGCGAAAAAGAGCGCGACATCACCTATAACACCCAGGTACTGGTTGGTCCGGAAGGCTACATCGGGAAGCAGCGGAAGCTGCACCTGTCGCGCGACGAAGTGAACCATTACAAAGGCGGCCGGGACATTCTGGTGTTCGACACCGGCCGGTGTCGGGTCGGCACCGTGATCTGCTATGACAATCAATTCCCCGAGGTGGCTCGGGTGCTGGCACTTCGCGGGGCCGAGGTGATCTTGATGCCGCACGCGGCGCGATTCAAGCCCTGGCCCGACACCGCGGAAGGGGAGGAGGCGGCGCGGCGCCACTCCCATGAGTTTGTTTCGGCGTATGCGCTGCGCGCCCGCGAGAACTCTTGCTTCGCTGTCCTGACCGATCAGGCCGGGCGTGCGGGAACGTTGGACAGCTATCCGAAGGATCACGAGAATCAGCCACACCACGCCGGGGTGGCGATGATCTGGGGACCGGGTGGGGAAGTGCTGGCGAGTACGCAGCAGGAGCGCGTGGAGGAGGAGATGATTGTCGCGGACCTCGATCCCATGGCGCTGGCGCGGGAGCGGTCACTGGCGAACTACATGCTCAGAACGCGAAGGCCGGAGCTTTTTGGGGAAATTGTGAAGGACCAGGTCTCTTCCTGATAGTAGGTTGCCCTCATGCGACTGATATTTCTACTCTGTCTGTTGTCAATGACCGCGCAGCCGGCCTGGAAGGCGGGCACCGCCAAGGTTGCGATCACGCCGGAGGGTCCGATCTGGATGGCGGGCTATGACGCGCGGACGAAGCCTTCGGAAGGAGTGCTGCAGGACATTTATGCCAAAGCGCTGGCACTGCAAGACGATTCCGGCGCAACCACGGTGTTGGTGACACTCGATTTGGTGGGTGTGGCGCCGTCCATTACAGGTCCGATTGTGGAGCGGGCGAAGAAGATGGGAATCCCGCGGGAGCGCCTGCTGCTCAACGCTTCGCACACGCACAGCGGGCCCGGCGCCGGGGAGGAATGGGTGCACCGGTTCCAGGACCGTGTCGCGCCGGAGCAGGTGGCGGTGGTGCGGGCCTACACTCGCGACCTGGTGGAAAAGGTGTCGGGCGCGATCGCCGAGGCGGTGAGCAACCTGGCGCCGGCGCAGCTTTCTTACGGGCAAGGCCTGGCCGGCATCGCCGTGAACCGCCGGCGCGTGACCAATCTATCCTGGCCCGGGCCGGTGGATCACGACGTCCCGGTTCTGGCGGTGCGCGGCGCGCGCGGCAACCTGCGCGCCGTTGTCTTCGGGTATGCCTGCCACAACACGACGCTGGGCGACTACCGGATCAGCGGCGATTATGCGGGTTTTGCGATGGACTCGATCGAAAAGCAAAGCC
>JAEUQD010000959.1 GCA_016789925.1 Bryobacterales bacterium
CGATCGATGGACCATGGCGTAGGTATTAGAACGCCACACACAAAGCCGAAGCGCCATCCCAATTGGCATATAATTGCGGCGAAAGGAGGCCTGCATTGGCACAGCCCCTCGCACCGAATCAATACGAGCTCCTGGGGCAAGGAGTTCGCATCGACTATTCCACTTCCAGCTTCGGCGGCAAACCACAACTGAGTCTCAAGAAGGGTCGAACGACGCTTAGCTTCACCGGGGACGAGATCGGTGTCCAGGATACGAAGATCGGCGCGCTGATCACCGTGACGGTCGCTTCGACGCCCGATCTGAGTTCCACTTCGTTCAGTTTTCTTCTTCCGGCGATTCAGCTTGCGAAGGAAACCGCGAAACAATCCTTCCAGACCATCGGCGTAACCACCGTCCACAAAACGACCATCGCTGGACCGCCAAAGGGTGTTCAGCAAGTCTATAAGTCTGTTCAACTGCGCGGATCGGCACGGCAAGTAGAGTTCCTGGCGAACAAAGCAGCGGGTGCGTGACGTAACATTTCCCGGGGGCCGTCTGTCCGCCTGGGCCAGCCGGCCCCTGCCCGGCACACAATCGCGCCGATCATGTCCAAGAGGCGGTCAGAGGACGTGGAGCTAGGAGGTCCTGGAACCGGTTCACCGCCGGGCCGAGATCGGGGACCCCGCTTCAGGACGCACTCATGGTGCCCGGTGTTTCGTCATGAGTTGACGGAGGTACGTGTTTACGCGGGTCTGATATCCTTCCCCGGAGGCCTTCAGCCAGGCGAGAACGTCCGCATCCAAACGGATGGTTACGCTTTGCTTCTTCGGCCGGTAAAACTTGCCAATCACTGCATCGGAGGGGAACTGGGGAATCTCGGGGATGTCCGTGAGATCGATCTCTTCGTCGGCTCTCTGGGCAAGGCGTAGCAGTTCGGCGCGCTTCTTAGCCGTGAGCTTCTTCATAGAGTTTCCTTTCGTGCCGGGTCGCTTGGCGTGCGGAGATGATGCGGATGAACTCGTCCGTTCCAGCATCGCGCTAGGTGTGCACCACAACCAGCAGAATAAGTCCCTCCGCGAAGCCAATCGCGTGCCATCGCGGCTCGCGGTCTTTAGTTCGCTCAATGAACGTGATGCAACCCGGATCGTCGAAAATCAACTGGGCTGTCTGAAAATCGATGCCGTGCTTGACGAGGTTGCTTTGGTTCTCTTTCTCGTCCCATTCGAAGCGAACCAAGCGTATGTACGGATTAGCACATACAAACTGCGCCTCTCTGCCGCGCGGTTGCTGGGCGGCTAGCACAAACGTCACTGTCGGAAGAGAGCCCGAACCCAGCCGATAACGAAACGGTCAGCGCGGCACGGCCGATAGCTCCGACGCGGCCACTCCCTGGTGCCCGGCGAACGTCCATTGACCGGTGGAAGACCGGTACCACCAGATCTGGTTGCTCGGATCGCGCCCCGCGATGTAGAGTTCGCCGTTCAACCACGCTGCCGATTCCGACGACAGCACCCCGCCCGTGGCCACCCAAGCCGAACTGTATTCGCGGATGCTGATGCTATCGTTGATCGCTACCACCGCGGTGGCCCCCGCCACTTGCGGATCGCGGCTCATCAACCCTTGTCCGGAAGCCCAGGTGAACGTGTTCCGGCTCATCGTGGCGAACCACAAGGCATTGGAGAAGTCCCGGACGGCCAGCACCGGCACGTCGCCGATCCGCGAAAAAGCAATCTGGCCTTGCACCAGGCCGCCGCGGAAGGTCCAGGGAATTTCCGGCGGTTGAACGTTTGGCCCTTCCGGGATCGTGGTCGTCCAGATACCGTTCCACAGGTCTTTCCCGGCGATCCATACGTCGCCCCCAGGCATCACCGAAATTTGTGGATCGGTCGCGAACACCCCGCCCACCCGCCGCCACGTATTCCCGATGCCGGGGCGAAAGGTCCCCAGCCAGCAGTTGTTCCAGTCGTCCCGAATCGTGTAGTAGACAATTCCGGCCAACCCGACGGTGACACTCGGGTCGCCTTGGGCGAGCCCGCCGAGATAGATCCAGTTGTCGAATGTCTTGCTCGCGGCCCGGAACCGGGTAATGTACAGGCCGTTGCTGGTGTCCCGGGCGACAATCCACGTGTTGCCGTCGCCGTCCTGCGCCGCGCCCGGTTTGCCGCTGAAGACGCCGCCGGCGTTGTAGATCTCCGAACTGCCGTACTCGATCAGCCGGATCCGGCGGAACGTATCGCGGAACACCGCGGCGGGTACGACGGCAGGGGCTGTCCGCGCCGTCGTAAACCGGGGCACCCACGCTTGCGGACTGTCCGTGAGCGGCCCGAACATCGCCTGGACCGTCGGGCTTCCCGATCCCCCTGCCAGCACGATGCCCAGCGTGGCCCACTCCACGGCTGTGGTATCGGTTTCGACCACCTCGTACACAGCCATGCCTTGCCCGTTGGCGATCGCAACGGGAGCGATGCCCGGCCAAGGCGAGCCCGACGTCGGGACTACCTCGGCGAAGGCCGCGGCGCCGCCCTGGTCGCCGGTCGCTGTCAGCCGCAGGTCCAATCCCGAATTGATCAGGGCGATCGGGCGCGTCGAAACGAACACCTGTTGCCCCGAGGGAACATTTGAGAACTTTAGAATGATCTTGGTGCCACTGTTGGCGAGACCGGCGTCGGTTACGCCCGACGATTGAAACAGGTTCGTAATGTGGCCCGATTCGGTCTGGTTCACGGCGCCGAGCACCGGCGGACTCTGTGAGGACGGGCGGCGGCGCCGGAACTCGTAACTGCTCGGCTCCTGGACCCTCACTTGCAATTGGTAACCCGCCGTCTGGCTGGCCTCGACGATCGTGGACAGTGTCGCCTGCGAGCGAATGGCCGTGGCGATCGTGGCCGGCACGCCTGTCATGCGGGGCGACGAATCCACCGTCGCGAAGATATACGGCGTGTTCTGCCCGCTGTACGGCGCCGCCGAGGCGTTGCCGCGGATGTTCACAATCCTCACCACGCGCGACTGAGCATCGCCCGGTTCGACAATTTTCACGCCGCGAAACCGGATGGTATGCGCGACCTCGGCGCCGGCGGCGGGCGCATCGAATTCGCCCACAAACACATTCTGCCCGGCCACCTGATTCGCCGCCACTGGTTCGTCGACAAACAGCAATGCATCCGACTTGTTTCCGCTCGGGTTCTGATTCGTGACCGGCACCGACAGCGCCACCGTGAGATCGAACTCGCGCTGTTGCCCCGCTGATCCGCCGATGCAGATCAGCAGGATTTCGCCCGTCTTCTCAGCGACGCCCGTGACCCGGACGGTGGGCCACCCGGCATCGGTCACCGTGCAGTTGAAGGACGCGGCCGAGAGGGTAATATTAAGGAGTAACAGGCCTGCAAATATAACAACCATGTCCTCAGTATGGCATGCCTATTGCCGAAAAACAGACGATCGCCAAGGGGCGGCCCGCAGCTTCTCTAAATATTCGCCTACACTCAAAAAACTGATTATCAACGAATTGAAATTTATTTCTCCCATTTTTTGAACAATTTACAATTTTGGACTTGTAAATGCCGCGACCACACCCCTCATCCTGGGCTCGGCATGAAACACTTTACTCATTCCGCCCCCTCCTCGAAATCGACACATTTCGACAACAATTTGACTCCCATCCAAGCCGCCGCTGCCATCGCTCTCGGCTTCGGACTCGAGATCCCCGCCGTCGCCGCGGAACTCAAAATCCACCGTTCCACCCTCTACAACTGGGCCAAGATTCCCCTCTTCTTCAAAGCCGTCGAATCCGCCAACGCCGAATTCCAAAAGCAGTTCCGCACCCAAATCGCGATGCTCACCCGCCTCGCCGTCACCAACATCCAGCAAATCCTCTCCGACACCGAGGCTTCGCCGTCTGTTCGTCTCAAGGCCGCTCTCGCCGTCCTCAACCAAGACTGGAAGCTCCCCAATTCGACAGAATTCGACACAAATTCAGAAGAATCGGACTCACTGCGAAACGAAATGCCCCCGGAATTCGACGAGCCCCAACAGCCCGTCCAGAGCGCACAGGGCCGCGAAGCGCGGCGCCAATCAGAAGAGGAACAACGACTTCCGCCGCGCGGAGCAGGCTCCGTTGTGCGCGAGTTCCTGAAAAGCGAAAAGGTCGGCCGCAACGAACCCTGTCCCTGCGGCTCCACGCTCAAGTACAAACGCTGTTGCGGCAACCCCGTCCACGGTCATTCGACAGATTTCGACACCCCGCTCTCAATGAAATGAATCACTTGCGAAACGAAATGCCGGGGCTCGCGCTGTGCTACGCT
>JAEUQD010000010.1 GCA_016789925.1 Bryobacterales bacterium
GCAGGGTAAAGGACTCGACATTCTCGAGTCGGGCCCCGTGCAGGGCTACGACGTCAACGTGATCGGGGCGAATAGCTACGAAGAAACCGCCAATTCCGATATTGTCGTAATCACCGCGGGCTTCCCACGCAAGCCGGGAATGAGCCGCGACGACCTCCTGATGGCCAACTACGACATCGTCAAGGCGGCCACCGAGCAGGCGGCGAAGTACTCGCCCAACTCGATCCTGATCCTCGTCACCAATCCGCTCGACGCCATGTGCTGGACCTCCTGGAAGGTCTCGGGCTTCTCGCGCAACCGCGTGATTGGTATGGCGGGCGTGCTCGATACCGCGCGCTACCGCACCTTCATCGCGCAGGAACTGCAGGTATCGGTGGAAAACGTCTCGGCGATGGTGCTCGGCGGGCATGGCGACACGATGGTGCCGCTGGTCCGGCTGACCGCCGTGTCGGGCATCCCCCTGACGGAACTGATGCCGCAAGACCGGATCGACGCCATCGTCAACCGGACCCGCAACGGCGGCGCCGAGATCGTGAAATATCTCAAGACGGGCAGCGCTTACTACGCGCCGTCGGCAGCCACCGTCGAGATGGTCGAGTCCATTCTCAAGGACAAGAAGAAAGTTCTCCCGTGCGCCGCGCTGCTCGAAGGCGAGTACAACGTGAACGGCTTGTTCGTCGGCGTGCCCGTGAAGCTCGGCTCGCTCGGTATCGAAAAGATTTATGAATTGCAGTTGACCGCCGATGAGCAGGCTATGTTGGACAAGAGCATCGGCGCGGTAAAGGAACTGGTCGAAGTCCTCGAAAAGAATCGGCAGGGATGAGCAGAGTATGGATCAACAAACCGTCCAGATCGTCAGCGCCGTTCTAGCAGTCCTTTGCGTAGTCGTTCTGATCATGCGGCGAAAAGCCAAGAAGAAGACTACGTCCCAGGACGATTTCTAACAAAGAGGTCTCGGTAGCGTTTGGTGGGGATGCCTGTCATTGATCCGAAGCACGCCTGCTTCAAGCTGCGCGTTGCCGAATCGTCGATACACCGGTGGGGTGTCTACGCCGCCGAGCGCATTCCGGCCAAGCGGAAGGTGATCGAATACACCGGCGAGCGGATCAGCCGCAAAGAAACCAAGCGGCGTGCCGAATCGAGCGACCTGATCTATTTGTTTACCGTGGACAGCTACTGGTGTCTGGACGGTTCCGTGGGAGGCAGCGGAGCGGAGTATGTCAACCACTCCTGTGAGCCGAATTTGCGCGCCTGGATCTTCAAAGGGCACATCCTCTATATGAGCCTGCGGGAGATCGAGGAAGGCGAGGAGCTGACGCTCGACTACAACTTCGGCAAGGACGTCGAAAAAGTTCCCTGCAGTTGTGGAACCGTGAGCTGCCGCGGAACCATCAACGTGAAACACTAGTCTGGCGGCGGGAGCCTGTTCGACTCCCGCCCCTGGAGCTTACCGCGGTTTGTAGGCGATACAGTCGATTTCCACCTTCATCTGCTTGTTGGCAAACTTGGCTTCCACCGTGGTCCGCGCCGGCTTCGCCTCGCCGAAAAACTCCGCGTACACTTCGTTCATCGCGGCGAAATCGCCGCCATCGGCCAGAAACACCGAGCACTTTACGGCGTCCTGCAACGTGGCGCCACTGGCTTCCAGAATGCGCCGGATGTTGTTCAGCACAACACGGGTTTCGTGCCGGATGTCGCCGAAGGTGAACTGGTTGGTTTCCGGGTCAATCGGTCCCTGGCCGGAGACATAAATAAAATCTCCGGCGCGCACGGCAGGTGAATAAGGACCCCGCGGCGTGGGTGTACCCGCGGGTGTGATTCGTTCGATCATCGCGATTCTACCTCTACCTCTCTAGTTGGGGTTCTTGCGCCGAGTGGTTGTCGCGCGCTTCTTCGGAGCTCCGCCGTCCTTGGCCGTTTTCGTGGGGCGCTTGCGGGCGCGCGGCGAAACCGGTTTCGGATCAGGTTCGAAGATGGTCGGCTGACCCGCCACGAACGGCTGCCGCTCGTCGTACTCGTGCGGCTGTTCGTCCGGATCGGGCAGCGGAGGCGGCGCCGGTGGATAGAATTCGGCGCCCAGGTAAACGGTGAGTCCCTTCACTTCGTCCGGTTCGACGCGCACCACAGTGCGGTCCTGGGCGAAATTGAGCAACTCGTTGAACTCCTGGAAGCCGTACCGCTTCCAGTCCAATTGCGGCGATTCTTCGGAAACCCAGGCTTGGAGATTGTCGGCCTGAACGCCGTCTTCCATGTCCAGCCGGTGGTTTTCGAGCACGTCGCGGAGCAACTGCAACGAGTCGTCCGGATCGAGCATCGGCGTGTCCGGCACTGCCGAACGCTTCCGCTCAATCATGTAGCGGCCGCCGGAGCCCGTGACGTGAACGTAGTCCGCTCGTTTCAGCATCTCGACGAATTCCGAGAAACTGTGCGCGCCGTAGGCCTTCTCGCTGAAGGACGGATTCAATTGCAGCATCGTGGACTTGAGCAGCCCGAGTTGCGGTTGCACGGCGCGGCGTTCGAGAACTTCCAGGGCCCGTTCCACCAGGGGGACGGCTTGCGCCAGATCCAACGGCGCCGGGCGCTGCTTGGGTTGCTGTTGCGGCGGTGGCTGCTGTTGCGGCGGCGGGCCGGCTTGGCCCTGGGCCGGAGGTTGCTGCTGCGGCTGAGGGCCGCGGTCCACCTTGACGAACTTCTGATCCGGCAGCCGCGGCGGCCTTTGGTATTCCTTCTTGGCCTCGCTGGGCATATCGTCGAGCAGGCCTTCGTAGCTGATGAACTCGTGGCAGTTCTGCTGGAGGATCGTGCTCGTGAAGGCTTTCCCCCCGACGACGAACACTGTCTTGCCGTATTCCCGCAGCTTATTCACCAAAGGGATAAAGTCGCTGTCGCCGCTGACGATGGCGAAGGCATTCACGTGAGGGTGGGTGAAGGCCATCTCCAGCGCATCGAGCGCCAGGTTAATGTCCGCGCCGTTCTTGTCGCCCCGCGGCGAAGGAATGCGCTGGACCATTTGTACGGCGTTCTCGGCCATCTGGCGGGTAGCACCCTCCTGACGGCCCCAGTTCGCGTACGCGAATTTCGCGACGATCACGCCGCGTTCCTTGAGTGCATCGAGCACCGGGGCGACATGGAAGTCACGCCGCAAAGTACTCTTTACACCGATCTCGATATTGTCATAATCGACAAAGACGGCGACATTGAGCTTTTCTTGCATCACACCAAAATCTTTCAGTTAACTAACTCCTTGAGCGTCAGGGTCATGCAGGCTGCGCAGCCGCACTCCGGATGAACCCAACAATCTGTTCGAGCGAGGAACCCGGCTGAAAAACCGCCGCCACTCCAATCTGCTTGAGAACCGCGGCGTCCTGGTCGGGAATTGTCCCGCCAACCACCACTTTCACATCCGTCATATCGTTCTCGCGAAGCAACTGCATGACCCGAGGCAATATGGCGTTGTGGGCTCCCGACAGGATAGACAGACCGATCACCTGCACGTCCTCCTGCAGCGCCGAGTTGACAATCATCTCGGGCGTCTGCCGCAGGCCGGTGTAGATGACCTCCATGCCAGCGTCGCGTAATGCTCGAGCTATCACCTTGGCCCCGCGATCATGACCGTCGAGTCCTGGTTTGGCCACGAGCACACGGATCGGTCTCTCCATCAATTCCGTCCCCAGTGTCTCGTCGAGCAGATTGGCCCCCGCTCACTCGTTATTAGACCACAATCGCGTGGAGCGGGCGATGGGCTATCCGTGACAGTCGATCTCTTGAGGCCCGTGGTGGTCGGCGAACTGGAGCGCCTGCGCCAACACAGCGTCGCGGTGAAGGTCGCGCAGTTGGCTGCGGCAGTCGTCGGCGGCGGCGCGCAGTTTGCGCTCCAGAACCACACCTCCGGCCAGCGCGAGGCGCAGCGGCCCAGCAGCGGAAGCCGGGAAATCGCCCCGGTCCAGCAGCGTAGTGAGTTCACGCACAATCAGTTCGCGCCGGCGCAGCAGGGTGGTGATCTGCGTGAGGTTGGCTTCGCCACAGATGCCCAGCCTCTCGGAGACTCCCTCGAGTTCCGCGATCAGATTGTCCCAGTTGCGCGTGTCCATTCCCTATTTGTCCTGTTTGCCGAAGGTGACCATTTCGATGCTCTTGAGATTGGTTTCGAGCATCTTCTGCTGGCTTTCCAATTGCGCGAGCAGCGTGTCGGCCAGTTGCAGCCTCGCTGACAAGGTGGCCTGCATCTGGGTCACCCGCTCGGCCATGATCTCAATCTGTTTGGTGAGGCGGCTGTCGGCACGGTCATAGTCGCTTTGCTGTCTTTGAAGAGCGCCCGAGAACGGGTTCGAGAGCGCATCGATCTGCGAGTAGGTTGCCCCGAACCCCGTCGAGATCGACCCGAAGAACGTGAAGGCATCGTCGATTTTCGCATTGGTCAGCGAATAGAACTTCGACGTATCGAAACTCATCACGCCCTGTTTGTCCATTTCGATGCCCAAGTCGGTGAGCGCCTGGATGCCGCCTGACGTTTCCCGGTAGTTGGCCACGCCCCGCAGCGCCCGCTGCACAGTGCCGATAATGCTATCCCCGCTCAGCAACCCGGCATTCTCGCCCACGTGAGAGTTGGCCGCGGCCATCGCGCTGTTGTACGCCGTGACAAATGCCGTGATCTTGGTGGCCAGCGTGCCACGGTTGCTGGCAAGGTTCAAGACGACGGATTCGTCCGGCTCTGTCGTGGACAGGATGTTGAAGGTGAGCCCTTCGATCACGTCGGTGATCGCGTTGTCCCTCTTCTCTATCTGCAAGCTATTCAGCTTGAACCGGGCGTTGGTTCCCTGGTTGGTGTCGGTTACCAGGTTGGTGAGCTCATCGCCCGCCGCCCCCCGCAGTTGGAGTGTTGTTTCCCCGGTCGACGTCGCCGTCAGCGACAGGTAGTAAGGATTGGTCTCGCTGCCGGTGTTGACAATCGAGGCGCGTACCCCCGCGCCGAGGTCGTTGATGGCTTCCTTGAGGCCCTCCAGGTTGTTGCCGTAGCTTGCCAGGTCGATCGCATGCGTTTCATCGCCGATCACCAGTTCGAGAAGGCCGTCGGCATCGACATTGGTGGAATCGGTATCGGCATACCCGGTGAGCGTGCTCTCGGAAGCCTGGCGGGCAACCGATTCAATATCGGTAACTGTGTAGGCGGTGGCCGCCGCGGCGCCCGTCATCTGGACGGTGACTTTCGTCGTGTTGGACGAGGTGGCCGTGATCGCCCGGTCGGATGCCGTCTGACCCAGGTCGCGGATCGCGGCGCCGACCGACTGAAGAGACAGGCTCAGCGAAGACAGCGACTGTTTCTTGATGATCAAGTCCGACTGCTGGTTCTGCATCTGCTTGATCGGCAGGGCGGCGATGGCGACGGCGCGGTCGACAATCGCCTGGAAGTCCGTCGAGAAGTTGCTGATACCGGTAAAGCGCAGCGGCGTGATGCTCATGGGTGGGTTATCCCCAAAAGGCTCATCGGACGGCAGCCGCAAAACCTTTAGCCGGATGATGCAAAGGCCGTCGCCCGCCGGCGTGCGGTCAGGGGCGGCTGTTCCAGATGCGCAGCGTCGCCTCCGACGGAGACTGCTCGACAATCTCGACGTTCCACCCGTACTGCCCTCCGGTTTCGCTCGGGTCGCCGCTGCCGCCATCGCTCTGAACGCGGTCTGTGAGGCCGAAATTGTCACACGTCATTTGGCGGGCGCTGACATCGGCGGAGCAGTTGAACAGCAGGGGCTGCCCGGCTGGGAAGCCCGGCGCCTTGAGAGGATACGGGGTCCGCGACGGAACCACGGCGCTCGCGTCCCACTGCGCGGTGACCCACTTGCGTTCCGCGTCGGTGGGGCTCGGGACAACGAGTGTTGCGCCCGGATAGTAGCCTTTGGCATCCGAGAACACGGGAACGCCAGGCCGGGCTGGAAAGGTGGCGTCGGCCGTGATCCAGCCGGTCACCTTGGTCAGGGAAAAGGCCGCGGAGCTCTCCCGGCTGAAGGGAGCATCCCGCATCTGCAGGCGGCTTCCGAGGTTCCCGCCTTCGTGGTCGAATCCCTGCGAGACGATGCCCGGATCGCGGTACGGCTCCGGGTGCGCGTCAAAGAGCAGCAATTTTCCCTTCGGACCGAAACTCGGTGGATGAAAGAGGTACTTCTGGACTTCGTTGTCGTTGTAGTAGTCGTTGTTGTACCAGATGAGCAAGCCCGTGCTGACAGGTCCAAAGCGCCACGTCGGATTGACGAGGCCGGCGTCCGCGGAACCGGCGGCCGCTGGATTGCGCCATTGCAGGTAGTACGCGTGTTTGTAAACGAGCGTGCCATCGTTGCTCTGCCAGGTGCCGGCGAATACCCAGTTGCCGTCGCCGTTGTCGGCTGGATCGTCGAGAAGTTTGCCGTCGCCCGCCTGGATCTTGACATCGTCAAGAAATGGACCGCTTTCGGTGGAAGCCCAGTCCGTCATATACCAGAACCGCAAAAGGATCCGCTGCCCTGCGAACGCGCTCAGGTCGAATACCTCCTCGGCATAGGCGGGAAACCGGCTGCTCTTCCCGGTGAAACCGCCAATGCCCGCCGCGCAGAGATCTTCTGGAAATCCGTGGGCGCCTCCTATCCAGCCGCGGTCGTGCCTGCAGGTCGTGTGTTCGTTGGTGAGAGTCTTCCAGGTGACGCCTTCATCCGCCGACGCCTGAACCCACAGGAAGTCCCACTCATTCTCGATCTCCGAGGCCAGTTGGAAACTCAGTGTGGATGGGGCGGCAGGAATCTCGAGTGGTGTCGCGAGAGTCATCGTCGCATTGGTCAGGTCACGATTCCCGCCCCACCACTGCCGGGCGCCAAGCGGGGTCACCGAAAGCGGCCAATGCCCGTCTTCCAGTTCGATCTTGACTCCGCGGTACACGCCCTCCCCTCCCGGAAACTTGCTGGTCTGGCCGATACGCACCCTGTATTCCAGGGCAGGATCGGAAATCACCAGCGGATTCAGCCAGCCCCAATTGTCTAGATGCCAGGGGTCCATGGCCGGTGGAGTGCTGGAGATGGGATTGCCTACCCAGTTATCTGACATCGTCGTCCAGAATCCCGCCGATGGTCGTCCTCCACCGTACGAGTACAGGTCCATCGCGCCTAAGTCGTGGCCGTATTCATGGGCAAGCGTGGCCACCCCTACGTTCTCGATCATCATGATATAGGGCTCGACGCGCACGCCCGGCGACACCGTGTAGGCGGGGGTGACGCTGGCCGCATGCTCCCAAAGGCCGTTTTCGCCATACTGCGTTCGATTGATCAGTACGCTGTCGGCCTCGCTCGTGCCGGCCGCGATGATCCACAGATGGTCGATCACTCCGTCGGCGTCGGCGTCGTAGTGGGCCCAGTCGAAGTTCGGGTACTGCCGTTTCACGGCTTCGATCGCATCCACGACCAGGGTCCGGGCGCTGCCTGCGCTGGGGATTCCGCCGTTGTGCCCGGGTTCATTGTGGGGCGCCGACCGGCGCCCGGGACACGGATCAGCGCCGTACCAGACGACCGAGTGTGGGACCTTTACCCAACCGACCACCTCACCGGTAATGTCGTACAGGCCGCCGGACATGTCCTGGTAGTAGGAGCGCACCGAAAGGCCCCGCAGGTCCTCGTTCACCGTCGTCTTGTCTTGCCTCGCATAGCGGTAGGTTGTGCCGTCGCCAAAGATGATATTGCGGTAGTAAGCAGCCGAAAAATCTTCGGTCCATACCATCGTCGAGGTGAAATCGGTTGCCGACAGCGGGCGCTCGATCTGGTTGTGCAGCGGACCCGCATAGGTATAGGCCGTCGGCGCCTTGATATTGTACTTCTCAACGATCTTGGAGCAATCCCCCACTTTGCCCGCCCACTCCGAGCCATCCATCTTGCCGATCGGATCCCACGTGGATGCGTTGGCGCCGCTGGGAGTAAACAGGAACGTGTCGCTGCCGCCGAACTCAACCAGGATGACCAGAACGCGGTCTTCGCCTGTCTTGGCAAGCAGTTCCGGTTGTGCCCGGCGGACAGTGTCCTTGCCGGAGCGCAATTTGTCCCGCAGTTGCCGGCGAGCCTCGATACGCCTGATTTCGAAAGGATTCGGTTGATCGCGGCTGGGGTCGCGCGCAGTCAGGATGGAGCAGGGGACGGTTGTCAGCAGGCAGGAGATCCACAAGACCCTTGCAGGCGGAAGCATGGCGGCCTCCCTATTCAACTTTTCAGATATCTAACTCATTTATGTGTCAGACAAATGCAGTGTATCAGGTCCGGCGCTGTAAGAAAACCGGTTTCTCCTGGGCCGTACGAGGTGTGTACCAGCACCGCTCCGCTCAATCTGCAACTTCCGCGGCGGCGCCGCGAAGCCGCGCTGCGCCAAAAACTCCTTCAGCGCCGCTTGCACCACGGCTGTCAGCGAAGGCGCAGCGTCCTGCTGGCGGATCCAGGAATCCAACTGGGCTGAGATTTCATCGCCGATCGTGATCGTGGCTCGTCTCATTCGATTCTCATTGTCCTGAATGTACCAGGGGGGTGCCAAGCGGAGGATAGAATCCGTTACTCGCGGCGGACAAGTAGTATCCCCGAAACGCTCCTATGGATCCGGCACAATCCGTGTGGCGAGCCAGATGTTCCCGGTGATTTCCTCCATGGCCCAGAAGAACCGATCCCGAGTCACTGCCTTGCTCAACGAAGACAACAGCGGGCGGCGAGCGGTGTGGAAGGCCAGCACCTCAAACGGCGCGCCCACCGGTTTCCTGGTGACAGGGTCCAGCCGCTGCGCCCAGAAGTCCAGGAATCCGGCGCGATCACTAGAGAAGTACAGGAGATTCCCGTCGGGAGACCAGGTCGGCCCTCCGTCGTCGCCTGGTCCCTCCGTCACCGAAATCCACTCTTTCTCCGGGGCGGCAACCCCGTCGCGGAACGGTGTGATGCGAATCGTCGAACTACCTGCGCCCTTGGCATTGAACGCAAGCCACCGGCCGTCGGGGGAGAACTGTCCGCGATGCAGATCGAAGGATGGATGCCGCAACAGCGTGGTCTGCCTTCCCGTCTGCGTGTCGACCAGGATCAACTCGATCGGCCGCCCGCGCCAACTGACGACCTGCCGGCTGTCCGGCGTCCAACCAAGAACCGACGACCCGATGCAGGACTCGCACACCTTTTCCTCCATTCCTCCTTTGGTGGACATCGTGAACAGGCTCAAGGAGGATCCGCGGCCGCGGCCGTATGCGACTCTGCTGCCGTCCGGGCTCAATTCGCCTCGTCCGGTCCCGACCGGAGACGAGGTGAGTGCGCGCTCGGCACCGGATGAAAGGTCCCTCAAGTACACGTTAGGGGTGCCGGATTTCCTCGAATTGTAGGCCAGTATTCGCCCATCGGCGGAAGCGGTGGGGTATTGCTGGCCGCCGGGCCCCTGTGTCTCCGGAGCCATGGGACCTTTCACTCGTCCGGTGTTCCCGTCGATGGGCACAGACCAGATTTGCAGGCTTGGCTGCACCGCGGCCGTAACAAAACGGTCCGCTTGCGGATCGGACGAGAATCCTCGGATTGCCCCGACACCTGCGGCGATCGATTCGGCGGAGAGGAACCGGTGATCCTTCCCGAGCGACACGAGTTGAGCTCTCTGGCCGAAAGCCTGAATCACCCCTCCGGACGCCAGCCACTGGCTGGGCCGCGCCCCACGGAGCCGCGGGGGCAGACCGACCGCTGCCGCGGGCCCTCCTTCCACCGGCACGACGAACCAGTCATTCACCCCCCGCCCTTCTTTCGCCCCGGCAAAGAGAATCCACTTCCCATCGGGGGACCAGACAGGGCCCTCTGCGTGAGGAACATCCGTTTCCAACTTCCGTGGAGGGCCGCCCTCGGAACCGACCAGGTAGACACTGGATTCGCGCAGGTACTGTCCAACCTGAAACGCGATCGTCTTGCCGTCAGGCGAAAACTGCGGCAGCGTCCCACCCTTGGCCACCAGCCGCGCGTCACCGCCCAGCGCGGAAACCATGTACAGACCGCCGCCGTCGCGCTTGGATTCGAACACGATCTGCGTCCCGTCCGGAGAAAACGCGGGACCGAAGTCGTCCGCCGCGTGATCGGTTAGCCGGACCGGCCGGCCGCCCGCCACCTGCTGGACGAACAGGTCGAGGTGCGAGCCCGAAGCGCGGTCGGTGGCGTAGGCAACTAGTTTGCCATCACGCGAGATCGCGGGCGTAATGGTGAGGCCCGAGTCGAAGGTCAATTGCCGAAAAGTGTATTCCGGCCGCGGCGGCGACGGACGGGTCCCATACCAGATCGCGATGGCCGCGGCGGTGAATCCGCACGCCGCAAGTGCGATCCACGGCCAGCGCCGCGACGACGCGGAGACAACCGCAGCAGCCGGCGCGCTCAACTTCCCGGACTCCAACTCCTCCCGCAACTCCTCGAGCGCCACCTTCACGTCGGCCATGTGCTGGAAGCGGCGCGCCGGGTTCTTGCGCAGGCAGCGCGCCACAATCCGCTCCAGTTCGCGCGGCGCCGAACCCGCCAGCGCGGTAACCGGTTTCGGCTCCTCACGCAGGATCGCCGCCAAGGTCGAGACCTTGCTATCGCCACGGAAGGGCCGCTGCCCGGTCAGCATCTCGTACAGAATGGTCCCGAACGAGAAAATGTCCGACCGCGTATCGAGTTTCTTCCCCTCGGCCTGCTCCGGCGACATGTACGCCACCGTGCCGAGGATCGCGCCGTCCTGCGTCAGCGGCGCGCGATTGGTGAGAGTGGCTGCTTCCGGACCAGCCGGCGCAGGCTCGATCTGCTTCGCCAGCCCGAAGTCGAGCACCTTGACCACGCCGCTTTCGGTGACCATCACGTTTGAAGGCTTCAGGTCACGATGGATGATCCGGCTGGCATGCGCGGCCGCCACGGACTCGGCCATCTGCACCGCGTACGCCAGCGCCTGGTCGAGCGGCAGGCCCTTCTTGCCGATCAGCGCTTCGAGCGTCTTCCCGTCGACATGCTCCATCGCGATGTAGTCGAGCCCGTCCACGCGATCGACGTCGTGGATAGTAACGATGTTGGGATGGTTGAGCGCGGAGGCGGCCTTGGCTTCCTGAATGAACCGCGTACGCCGCTCGGGGTCGGCAATGTACCCCTTCGGGAGGACCTTGAGCGCGACCACACGGTCGAGATGGCCGTCGCGCGCCTTGTAGACGACGCCCATGCCGCCTTCACCGAGTTTCTCGAGAATTTGGTAATGGCCCAATTTCTGCCCAGTCATCGTGGCCGCCCAGTAAGTTAGTCTGGAGTATATCTTATTTGGGCGCTGGCGATTCGGGCTTTAGATCACTGGCAAAGGCACTACGCGACTTCCACTTCGATTTCGCGGACCTCTACGGCCAAGGGCAAGTTATTGGCTTTGCGGGCCGCCAAGCATCCCTGGATCGCCTCTCGCACGTTTTCGATTGCTGCCGCCTCGGTTTCGCCTTGGGAAATACATCCAGGCAGAGACGGGCACTCCGCCACAATCATGTCGGTTTCGTCCCGTTCGAGCGTGATCAGTAGGCGCATGTCTTCATATTACGCGAGCCTTCTGAAGCTGGCGAACGCACTCCGGCTCATCTTGACCGAAAGCCAGCTATACTGAGCATCCGCCCATGAACGTCTCTCGCCGTCTCTTTCTTGCCGCGCCCCTCGTATCCTCCGCCTCCCTGGCGCAACCCAGGTCCCCGTTTACCAACGTCCGTGCCCCAGGGAGTTATCCGCGCCATCTGCAAGGTGTCTGCACCAACGAGCGCGACGCCATCTACTGGTCGTTCACCGACGTGTTGGTGAAGACCGACGCCAAAGGAAACCTCTTGAAGCAGACGCCCGGACCCAACCATTTGGGTGACCTTTGTTACGACGGCGGCAAGATCTATGTCGCGGTGAATCTGGGGTTATTCAACGACGCGGAGAAGCGTGCGGACTCGTGGGTGTACGTCTACGACGCCAACGACCTGTCGCTGCTGTCGAAACACAAGACACCCGAAGCAGTCTATGGCGCGGGCGGCATCGCGGTTCACGGCAACCGGTTTATGGTTGTCGGCGGTTTGCCGAAGGGTTTCGACGAGAACTACGTCTTCGAATACAACCGCGAATTCCAGTTCGTCCGCAAGCACGTACTGCGTAGCGGCTACACGCTGCTTGGGATTCAGACCGCCGCGTTCAGCGACGGCCAATGGTGGTTCGGCTGCTACGGCAAGCCCGCGATCCTGCTCAAAGCCAACGAGCGTCTCTCGTCGGTCCAGCGCTTCGAGTTCGATTGCTCCATCGGCATTGTGCCCATCGCCCGGCGCACGTTCCTGGTCGCTCGCGGATCCTGCGCAAAAGAAACGGGCTGCGGCGCGGAACTGGTCGTGGCCGCTGCCGACCCATCCAAGGGTCTCGCAGTCCGCGGCTGAGGTTCCCAAAAGACCAGGCCCAATCCCGGGGCGTGTAGACTTTGGGGATGAATCGAAGAAGCTTTCTGGCTACCCTGGGCGCGCCGGCGCTCGGAGCTTCGAAACGTCCCCCCAACATCGTCGCGATCGTAGCGGACGACATGGGGTGGGGCGACCTGGCGATCAATGGCGCCGCGGATATCCGGACCCCTCATATCGACGGCATCGCGCGCGCGGGCGTGCGGTTCACGCAGTCCTACTCGAGCGCCCCGGAATGCTCGCCCACCCGTTGCGCCCTCCTCACCGGACGGTATCCCCAGCGTGTGGGAGGCCTGGAATGCGCCATCGGCGTAAACAACATCGGCCGCTACGATGAGGCGGCGTGGCTCCAGCAGCGCGGCGAACTCGGACTGCCCGCCACCGAAGAAACCCTCTCCCGGCACTTGAAGGCGCTCGGTTACGACACGGCGCTCACCGGCAAGTGGCATCTCGGCTACGCTTCCAAACACTCGCCCAAGGTGCACGGCTTCGACTATTCGTTCGGGATTCTGGGCGGCAACGCCGACTACTTCACCCACGAAGAGCAGGGCGAGGGCGCCGGCAATGTCCAGATGTTCGAAAACGGCGTCAAGACCAGGCGCTCGGGCTACATGACCGATGTGATTGCCGATGCCGCGCTCGACTGGCTGCGCCAGCCGAGACCCAAACCATTCTTCCTCTATCTGCCGTTCACCGCGCCGCACTCCCCCATCCAAGCCAAAGAGGACTTCGATCCCGCCGCCGGCACCGCGCCTCACCGCCAGGGACACCGCCCAACCTACGCGCGGATGGTCGAGCGCATGGACGCCCGCATCGGCGATGTGCTCCAGCGGTTGCAGGCGATGGGCGCGGCCGAAAACACCATCGTTGTCTTCGTCTCCGATAACGGCGCCGATGCCAACGGAAGTAACCGTCCGTTCCGCGGCCGCAAGAGTTCGCTGTGGGAGGGAGGAATTCGAGCGCCGCTGCACATCCGCTGGCCGGAAAAGATTCAACCCGGCAGGGAGATCGCGCAAGTCGCCCTGACGATGGATCTGGCGCCGACGCTGCTGCGCGCCGCCGGATCGCAGACCGGGCGCTTCGACGGCATCGACCTGATGCCGTTCATCGCCGCGGCGCGCCCGCCCACCGAGCGAACCGTCTTCTGGCGCTACAAGCGGGGACCGGCCGTGCGGAGGGCCGTCCGGCACGGGAACTGGAAGTATGTGGACGATCAGGGCTCGACGGAATTACACGACTTGTCCGTGGACATGGCGGAAGCGAAGGACCTCGCCGGTGCGCGCAACGATGTCGTCCAGGAGATGGAGAAGCGCCTGAGGGCCTGGGAGCACGACGTCCAATCGCCCCGGCTGCGCGACTTTCGCGCGCGGTGACTCCTCGCAACCCATTGCGAACACCGATGATCCCGTAACCGAGCCACGACCGCGAGGGAGTGGTTTTGGGTTCACGGTCCCCACCGGCGAAAACGAATTGTGCGCCAACCAAAAGCGCCTAGCGGACCTTCAACTTCGCCAGATAAATCCCCGTGTTGGACTCGTGCGACGAGTAGTAGAGTGTCCAAAGGAGTCCGTCGTGATACGCAAAGCCGGGGTAGCTGTTGTCGCCGCCGCTGGGTAGTTGCAGCAGAGGCGTATAAGACGTTTCTGTCAGGTGTGCCAGCGTGGTTCTTGGACTCTTGCGGTCCCCGCCGGGAAACAGCCGGCCGCCGGCAATCCATTGCCCCGAGGGGAGCACGATGAAGTTCGGACCGCCGATGAAATGTTCAGCCTTGCTCCACTTCCAGTCCGTATAAGGCGGCGCGGCAACCCCGATCGAGGCCTTGGCATCCGACGGCGCGGAACAGCGCATCAAAGCCACCATCCGGCCATCGGGCAGAAAGCGTACCGTGGTCTCGTCGCCGCCCGGAACCTTCAACTCCGCGACGGTCTGCCAGTGGACCCCATCGCGGCTCGTCACAAGGTTCTGCCGCCGGGGATTGTCAGTGAATTCCGCGCTGGGCGAGCCGTATTTCGAAACCCCGTAGGCCTGGCCCTTGTGCCAGGTGACGCGCCATAGCCAATGGCCGCGTTCGAGCACAGCCTGCGGCTTGGACCACGTTGTCCCGTCGGGCGAGAACACGACGCGGGGCCGCCTGCCTTTGAACTCCCCGTTGGGATATTCTGATCCGCCGGCCACGATCATCAACCGGTTGTCGCCCGTGATGGAAAGATGCGGATCGCGCAGATCGATCCCCTTCTCCGTAATGAGCGCTGCGTTTTCCCAGTGTTCGCCATCCCGCGAACGGATCACCCGCAGCGTCCCGTCGTCTTCCTGGCCCGGCTTGGCGACGTGCCACTTGCCTTCGCGAAAGACCACGAACCACTGGTTCTTGAAGCGGATAATGTCCCCGAAGGCGGAGTGAGGCGCCTGGTTCCAGATGCGCTGGTTGCTCACCAATTCCAGGGTGGGCGGAGCGGCGGCGAGCAGAAGCGGGATAAAGGGCAGCAGGAAGCGCATCAAGCGATTGTACTAACGAGGTTCCTGGACGCGAACCGCCGCCATCACCGTATCGCCCGGTTTGCGGTTCTTCTTGTCGAAGTACGCTTTGATGACATCGCGGACGATCGGCGCCGCCCGGTCTCCATGCTCGCCCGCCTCATACAGCGCGACCACCGCGATTTCAGGGTTGTTCCGTGGAGCGAAGCCGACAAACCAGGCATTGTCCCTGAAGTCGGGTTCCGGTGTATTGTCGTCCGGTTTCCGCTTCGCCTCGCGCCGCGCCTTCAGCAGTTCGTTTGAGGCGATCTGCGCGGTTCCGGTCTTGCCGCACATTTCGATGCCCGGCAGGTGCGCCCGGACCGCCGTGCCTCCCCCTTCATTCACTACCGCCGACATTCCGGAAATCACTTGGGACACGTGATCGGGGTCCAGTTTCACGCGCCGCGGCGGCTCCAACTGGGGCGCGGGATCGCGAACCAGGTGGGGTTTGTGCCACACTCCGCCCATCGCCAATCCGCCGATCGCGTGCGCCAACTGAAGCGGCGTCACCGTGAGCGCCCCCTGCCCGATCGCCACCGAAATTGTCTCGCCGGCGAACCACCGTTGCCGGAATGTCCGGATCTTCCAGCGCGTCGACGGCACAGTCCCCTCTGCTTCGTGGGGAATATCGATCCCGGTCTTCTTGCCAAGACCGGCCGCCTCCGCATACTCGGCAATCCGGTCGATCGATAGACGGTTGCCCAGGTTATAGAAGTAGACGTCGCACGATTGCTGGATACTGCGCCGCAAGGAGACGTTGCCGTGGCCGTTCTTGGAATGGCACTTGAAGTACCGGCCGTAAAACGAAGCCCCTCCGGAACAATGCACGGACGTCTGATCGTCGATCGTGCCGCTTTCCAATCCTGCCAGGGCGATGAGCGGCTTGAACGTCGAGCCCGGAGCCAGTTGCGCCTGCACGGCTCGGTTCATCAAGGGCTTGTCGGGGTTGTCCCGAATCTCTTCCCACTCGTTCCGCCGGATCCGCCCGGCGAACTTATTCGGATCGAACGACGGGCTCGAAACCATAGCCAGGACTTCCCCATTGCGCGGATCGAGCGCCACGACAGCGCCGCGGCGCCGCTGCATCGACAGTTCGGCGACAGCCTGCAAGTCCAGGTCGAGCGTCAGCCGGACCGACTTGCCCGCGATGGCCTCTTTACGGTCGACTGTCCGCCGCTCCGCGCCTCGGTTGTCGACGATCACGCGCCGCTGCCCGTCGGTACCCATCAGAATCTCGTTATATTGCCGTTCCAGCCCGGCCTTCCCGATGATGTCGCCTTGCTTGTAGCGGGCAAACTCGGCGGTGTTCAACTCGGCGTCGCTCACCTCGCCCGTGTAGCCCAGCACATGGGCGGCCACGCCTTCGCGCGGATACAGCCTTCGGTGGTCCTGGATGATCTCCATTTCCGGAAAGGTGTCCTGCCCCGAGTGCGCTTCCACGAACGAAAGCTGCGAGGCGTTGAGTTCCTCTTTGATCGTGATGGGGATGTGCTTCGGGCGTGTGCGGTCAAACCGGCGCAGCCGTTCCTGCAACTCGTCGCAGTTGATGTCGAGGCCCTCACAGATCGGCGGCAGATGCTCCGGACGGAGACTCTCCCGCGAGAGGATCAGCGAAAACGACGAGTGATTGTCGACCACCACCCGGCCGTCGCGATCCATGATCTTGCCCCGTGGCGCAAGAATTGGCGACGACCGGATATAGTTCCTTTCGGCCAGATCCGAGTAATAGTCCTGGCTCTGGACCTGGAGCACCCAGAAACCGGAAAGCAGGTACAGGACGACACCGACGCCCACATATTGGAAGAACGCAATCCGGCCGGACGCAAAATTGGTGTCGTCGCGCAGCAGCAGCGGACGAATCGAGTTCTCTTTATCGTGCTCGCGATCCGGGGGTGGGGGCGGCGCCGGCATTCCTATCTCACAGTCTATCCAAGAGGGCGAACAGAGGAACGGCCACTGCTCCATTCAATAGGCCGAACAGGAGCACGGTCCCGAATTCCAGGGGCATGTTCTGCGCCAGAAGCGTGCGCACAAGCACCCAGTAGAAAAATTGGTGGAAGAAGAACAGAAAAAAACTGAGGCCGAACCGCATCACCGCGTTCTCGACATCGAGACGCTGGCTCAGGAATGCCGCGAAGTAGCCCACGAGCGTCTTCACCATCCCGAACATCCCGAGCGGGTTCTGGGAAAGCGCATCCTGCACCAGTCCGATGCTGCAGCCGATAAGAACGCCCGCCGCCGGATCCCGCCGCATGAGGGCGAAGTAGATGGTCACCAGCAGCGGTAACTCGAGAAACGCAAACTGCTGCACGAATACCGGGATATAAAGCTGAAAGATCAGCGCCACAATGGGTGCGAGGATCAGCGCCACCGGGCGGACGCGGTACTTCCGCGGACGGCTCGATCGCGCGCCCAGCAGATGGTCGGAGAACCCGCTCACGGCTCGGGTTTCTCCGCCGGCTTTTCCGCCGGCGGCCTTTCGGCCGCAGCCGGCGGAGGATCGGGGTTGACGTTAAAATTCGGAACGCCGCCGGCGCCGTAGGCGTGTCCCTGCGCCGCGCCGATTCGCCGGTACTTCTCCAACAGGTGGTCCGCATCGGTCGAGAGGACGCCGCGAATCACGCGATCGGCCTCGATCGTCGATTTGGGTTCGGGCGGCGGTGGCGGCAACAGGTGGAGCGTCTGCTGCACTTCGGTGACGGCGGGAATATCCTGGTGCGCTCCTTCGAGCACAATCAGTACATCTTCCAACCCGCGCTGCAGCCCGGACGGAACCAGAAACACTTCCCGGAAAAAGAGCTTGCCCGAGCGCGCGATCTTGACCTGGCCCACCGGGAGTCCTTTCGGAAACACCCGGTCGTCGCCTGAGGTGAAGAACCACTCGCCAACCTCGACCTGCTCTTCGTTTTGGATGTAGTCCACCTGGCACGTGCTGTGACCTTGCCCCTTCAACGTTCCGTGCACGCGGTGCTTCTGCGAGATCACGCCGGCGGCAAACGACGGGTCCGTGATCAGGATCACCTGCGCGGCGCGCGGATAGGCGGCGGTAATCTTGCCGACAATGCCTTCCGGCGTAATGACGGCGTCGCCTTTTTCCACCCCATCGTTGGAGCCGCGGTCGACATACACGACCTTGGCGCCGCCCCCGGTGCCGGTACCGATAATCCTTGCCGCCACCATCCGGCTCGGATTCCGCCGTTGGAAAATCGCTAACGCTTGC
>JAEUQD010000019.1 GCA_016789925.1 Bryobacterales bacterium
CCCACCCGGCGGCCACAGCTACGCCCAACACATTTCAACCACCGCCTGGGCCTTGCTGGCCCTGCTCGCGACGGAGTAACCTGTTCGGGACCGAATCTAGTCAGTATACGAAAAGACGTATATCATAATAGACGAGGTAAACGGCGTTGAAGCCGGTTCGGTGGGTCGGGCCGTCAAGAAAAGATCTGAAGAGATTCCCCCGGTCGGTCCAACGAGAAGTAGGTCAGGCTCTCTATGCTGCGCAGTCTGGCGAGGAGTATCCAAGTGCTAAAGCCCTCAGAGGTTTCGGTGGGCGCTCGGTGCTTGAAATCGTGGCGCCCTTTGACGGCGATACCTTCCGAACCATCTATACGGTTCGTTTCCACGATGCGATCTACGTCCTCCACGCCTTTCAGAAAAAGTCCACGAAAGGCATCGCGACGCCGCAACGGGAGATCGATCTGATTAAGCAACGGCTTGCCGTGGCGGAACTCGACTATAGAGAAAGGCAAAATTGAGATGCGGAAGAACAAAACCCAAGTCGAAGAAGGAAGCGGCAACGTGTTTCGCGATCTTGGATTTCCCAACCCGGAACGGGAGCTACTCAAGGCCAAACTCACACTCGAGATCTATCGAATTATCAAGGCCCGCAAGCTGACGCAAACGGCGGCCGGAGAGATCCTCGGAATCAAGCAACCTCACGTGTCCGGACTGATGCGCGGGCAGTCAGGAAACTTCTCTGTTGAGCGCCTCATGGATTTTCTCGCCGCGCTCGGCCGGGACGTCGAGATCGTCGTCAAGCCAACTAAGAGGGCGCATGGAGACGTCTCTCTCGTGCTCAGGTAATTACAAAATGAGCATGCAGTCGCCATAGGAAAAGAACCGGTAACGATCCCTCACCGCGTGATGGTATGCCTCAAACGCCAGGTCCTTCCCCGCAAACGCACACACCAGCATCAGCAGCGACGATTGCGGCAAGTGAAAATTCGTCAGCATGGCCCCAACGGCCCGAAATTCGAAACCGGGATAAATAAACAGATCTGTATCGCCGCTCTGGGCCACGAACCCGCCGCGCCGCATGGCCGTCTCCAGCGTCCTCACTGATGTCGTCCCCACCGCCAGTCTCCGCCGGGCAGCCCGCAGAATGGCGGCTTGATCTTCCCGGATCGAGTATGCCTCTGAGTGCAACTTCACTTCCTCGACAGTCGGTGAATGCAGCGGCTGGAAAGTCCCCAACCCCACATGGAGCGTGAGCCGTGCGACCGCCGCCCCGGCCCGCGAGCACGCCTCCAGTACCTCGGGCGTAAAATGAAGCCCGGCGGTCGGAGCCGCCACCGAGCCGCGCTCGGACGCATAGACAGTCTGGTAGCGTTCGCGATCTTCCGGGTTGTCCGCGCGATGGATATAGGGCGGCAGCGGCATGTGGCCCAGCCGGTCCAGGATGGTGAACAGATCGCCCTGTGGATGGAACCGGACCAGGCGCTCGCCATGCTCGTTACGCCCCAGGATCTCGGCATGCAGATCGTCCGCAAAAACGATGTGTTCGCCCGTCCGCATCTTGCGGCCCGGACGCGTCAGGCACAGCCATGTGAGTTGGTCCGGCGACTGGGCGCGCACCAGAAAAACCTGCACCTGCCCTTCAAAACCCTCCCGGTGCCCGAACAGCCGCGCCGGGAAGACGCGCGTGTCGTTGACCACCAGGCAGTCGCCAGGCGCCAGATACCCCGGCAGGTCGCGGAAGGCGCGGTCGGCAAGGGTCCCACTGGCACGATCCACTACCAGCATCCGCGATGCGGCTCGATCGGCCAGCGGTTCCTGCGCGATCAATTCAGGGGGCAGCGGATAGTCGAATTCAGAGACCAGCATCCGGCTTTGTAGAATAGCAAGTTGCGGATCCTTGGCATCGAAAGTTCGTGTGACGAGACGGCGGCGGCTGTCGTGGAAGACGCCGA
>JAEUQD010000066.1 GCA_016789925.1 Bryobacterales bacterium
TCGGGCGGTTTGCGAAGCTCGGCGTGGTCGCCTCGATGCAGCCCTACCACTTGGCCGACGACGGCCGGTGGGCGGAGAAACTCATCGGGCCCAAGCGCGCGAAGACCACCTACGCGTTTCGTTCCCTGCTGAATGCCAACGTCGTCCTCGCGTTCGGCTCGGACTGGTTTGTGGCGCCACCGAATGTCATGGAAGGCATCTGGGCCGCGGTCACCCGCCAGACGCTGGACGGCAAGCACCCCAACGGATGGGTTCCCGAGGAGAAGATCACGGTGGAAGAGGCCCTGCGCGCCTACACCTTCGGCGGAGCCTATGCGGGCTACGAGGAATCCTACAAGGGAAAACTCGCCGCCAACTACCTGGCCGACTTCGTCATGCTGGATCGTGACATCACGAAGATCCCGCCCGCCACAATTCGCGACGCCAAGGTGGTGCAGACGTGGGTGGGCGGCAAACTGGCTTACGAAGCCAAGCAATGACCGCAAGGTCAGGGTGTGGCAATGCCCGCAGAGGTCAGCGGGTAGCAATCCGATGAGCCGCTTCGCGCCCCAATCGAATGCAATCGGGAATCCCAATGCCCTCATAGGCGTTCCCCGCTAAATGGAGCCAGGGGTGCGCCTTCAATCGTTCCCGAATTTCCTGGATCCGCGCACCGTGCCCCACCGTGTACTGGGCCATCGACCGGGGCCAGCGGGACACCCGCGTAAACGCAGGCCGTGCCTGGAATCCCATGATCCGCTGGAGGTCGTCGTGAAGGGCCTCCACCTCGGCGCCATCCTGGGCGAAACACCGCAGCACCGCGTGGGTATCGGGAACGCGGAACGGAAACTTCGTACCGACCCAGGTGCAGGCCACGAGCGAACGCCGCTCCCGCTTGGGCACGAGAAACCCGAATCCATTGAGCGGATGACGCAGCTCTTCCCGGCGGTAGCCGAACGCCACCGTCATCGACGAGGCATACTCGATACCAGCCAGCAGCTCCGCCAGTCGCGCGTCCAGGCTGGACACGAGTTTAGCCGCCGCCGGCGCCGGACAGGCCAGCACAATGTGCGAAGCTTCCACCCACTGTCCGTCAACGCGGACGCCGCCGGCGCGGAGCGCATCGGCTTCGCCCTGCCGGACATTCGGAACGAAGGGGCGGAGGGCCTCCACCAGTTGTCCCAACCCTCCTTTGAGGGTCTTGAAGAGCGCGCCGCCACCGCCATTGGCCGATTGCCGCCGCGCCGCCAGGACACCGCGCGTGAGGCTGCCATAGCGCTCCTCCATTTCCGCGAAGCGTGGAAGAGTACTGACAATGGATAGTCTGTCGGGGTCGCCGCCGTAGACTCCCGCTAGCAGCGGTTCGGCCAGGTAATCTACCGTTTCCTGCCCGTAGTGCTCTCGCACAAAGTCGGCCACCGAGCGATCCCGCCCGCTGCCTTCTCCGGGCTTGCGAAAGTACTCGAGGCCCATCTTGATCTTGGTTCCCCATCCCAACAACGACGATGCCGCCACTGGAAGCACCTTCGTGGGGACCATCATCATCAGGCCGTCGGGGAGTGGAACCAGCCGGCCGCCCTTCAGAATGTAGGTGACGCGGCGATCATCGTTGGAAGCAATCACCTCGCCCGCCAGGCCCAACTCGCCGATCAGTTCCAGCGCGGCAGGCTTGGCGGCGAGGAAACTGTCCGGCCCGCCTTCGATGACACATCCGTCGACAACCTCGGTCGTGATGACGCCACCCAGGCGCGGTTCCCGCTCCACCACTGTGGGGGTGATGCCCGCCTTACCGAGGTAATAGGCGGCGCTCAGCCCGGAGATGCCGCCGCCGACGATGACTGGTTTAGGGCTTGAACTCACGGACAAAATTCACCACGGCTCGCACATGCTCCACTGGGGTCTCCGGCAGAATCCCGTGCCCCAGGTTAAAGATGTGTCCGGGCCGGGTGCCGGTGCGTTTTAACAATTCGTGCACACGCTGCTTGAGTTCAGGTAGCGGAGCGAACAGCACGGCCGGATCGAGGTTGCCTTGTATCGCCGAGCGGTAGGAGATGTCCATCCACGCCTGGTCGATATTGATGCGCCAATCCACACCCAGAACATCGCCGCCGGCGGCATGCAGTTCCCGGAAGTAACCGCTACATCCGGTGCCAAAGTGGATGACCGGCACACCCGACGTGCGAATCCGCTCGATGAGCGCGCGCGAATAAGGCGCCACGTAGCGGACATAGTCGTCCGAGCCGAGCGCGCCGACCCACGAATCAAATACTTGGATTGCCCGCGCCCCCGATGCTACCTGCAACAGTGCGTACGGTCCGAGCACATCCACCAATTTGCCCATCAGACGGCGCCACAGCGTCTCGTCGCGGTACATCATCTGCTTGGTCTTGAGGAACGACCGCGAAGGTCCCCCCTCAATCATGTAGCTGGCCATCGTGAAGGGCGCCCCGACAAATCCCACCACCGGTACACGCCCGGCTAGCGCCTTCACCGTCATCTGGATCGCTTCCCCCACATACCCCAGTTCGTCGGTATTGGAAATGGAAAGGGAATCGATATCTGACGACGTCCGGACCGGGTTGTCGATCACCGGACCTTCGCCCGCGACAAAGTCCAGTTTCAAGCCCATCGGCTCGACCGGAAGCAGCAGATCGGCGAAAATAATCGCGGCGTCTACATCCAGCGCCTCCACCGGTTGCAGAGTCACCGTCGACGCCAGATCGGGCCGCCGGCAAATCTCCAGAATGTGATGGTGGGCACGGATTTCCCGGTACTGCTTCATGTACCGGCCCGCCTGTCGCATAAACCACACCGGCCGAACATCGGTGGGGCGGCGCCGGCAGGCATCGAGGAATCGGCTGTTCATTGGAGCCACGCGCATGGGTTGTCTGGTTTGTCCTCGCAAAAGAAAGCCTTGAAGTCCTTGGGCAAATGGCTGGCTGCCCATTGCCGGCCCAGAATAAACAACGGCTTAGTCCAGGCTTCGCTATCGATCGTCATCGGCGCGGTCACTGATACCGACAACATCCCCGGCGCCGGATATCCCGTCCGGGGGTCGAATATGTGACTATATACCTTCCCGCCCGAAATGAAAAACTTTTCCGACGTTCCCGACGTCGACATCGACCGGTTATTCAATATCAGCTCGCTTACATGGCGGCCCGGTTGCTTCGGATGGCGAATCTTCACCTTCCAACCAGGCTCTCCCGGCGGTGCGCCGAGGCCATAAATACTACTGCCGCCCGCTGAGATGAGCGCCGACCGGATTCCATTCTTGCTCAAAATCGCAACTACCCGGTCCAGGGCATAGCCCTTCCCGATCCCGCCAGGGTCCAGTTCGACACCCGGCTTGGCGAACCGGACCGTCATCTCTTCCCGGTTCAAGATCACGTTCTTATAGCCAACTTTCGTCAACGCACCGCGGATTTCCGCCCGGTGCGGCAGGCGGCCCGAACCTTTGTAAAAGCCCCAAACCTTCACCAGCGGACCGACCGAGATGTCAAACGCTCCTTCAGACTTCCGGCTATAGT
>JAEUQD010000076.1 GCA_016789925.1 Bryobacterales bacterium
CGAAGTTGTAGGTGACGAAACTCTCCATCTGCGCGGGGCTCAGCCCGCCATAGGGCGCGGCCACGTAGATGGCGGGCGCGCCAAGATTCGGAAAGATGTCCACCTGCATTCTCCGCAGGGCGAGGACAGAGCCGAGGATCAACGCCAACACCGCGACGACGACGGTGATGGGGCGGCGCAGCGCTCCGAGTACCAGCCACATTCGTGAGGATCCTCCCTACTTCTTCCCGAGCCCTTGCACGGGCCTTCCCGGACGGACCTCATCGGTGCCCCGTCTCAGGACGAGATCTCCAGGCGTCAAGTCCCCGGTTACTTCCACCATGTCGCCGAGGGACGCCCCGCGGCGCACATCCACCCACTCCGCCTCCCCTTGCTTGACGCGCACCACAAACGTTCGATCGGTGGTTCTGACGACGGCGGTGGAAGGAACTGCCAACACCTCGCCGCTGGTTCTCACCGGCCATAACACCTCGGCGTACATTCCCGGCGCGAGCAACCCAGAAGAGTTGTCGAAATCCAGTTCCACGGACATCGTCCTCGACTTCAGATCCACGGACCGTGAAACGCGAGCCACTCGCGCCGCGAACCGGCGTGTCCGGTACGCCGGCACGGTGAAAGTGACCACCGCCCCTTGCACAATGCCCGCGGAATCGGCCTCCGGCACTCCCACATCAAGCCGCAATCGGCTGATGTGCTCCAGCCGCAAAATCGCCGCGTTGGGTGCCGGCCCCACCAGTGCGCCGGGATGGACATGCCGTGCCGTCACAACTCCCTCGAAGGGCGCGGTGACGATGAGATATTCTTCCATCTGTCTGGTCACGCGTAACGCCGATTCTGCCGCATCCACCGAACCCGCCGCGGCATCCACGGCGGCCTTGGCCGCCTCCAGCGCACTGAGCGCCTGGAGCACCTCTGCTTCCGAGATAGCGCCTTCGGTCTTGGAGGCCTCTTTCAACTGCTCGTAGGTCAACTGCGCGCCCTGCCTTCTGGCTTCGGCTTCCGCCCGCTCTGACTTTGCCGTGCGGAACTTCGATTCGGCGGCGGCGGTCTGGAGTGCGATCTCCGGAGCGCTGAGGGTGACCAGCGTCTGCCCCAGTCTCACTTGGCTTCCCTTGTCGACCAGGACCTTTTCGACAAATCCCGGGATCCGCGCAAACAGCGTCACGCTCTCGTAGGGAACCAACTCACCGGGAAGCGTGATGCTTCGTTCCAGCTTCTGCGCCTTGACGGCGGCCAGTTCGGCTCTTACCGGCTCCGCCGGGCGGAGGGATGGAGTCCAGAGAAGACAGAGCAGCACCGCTCCCTGCCGGCCCATCATTGGCTCACCTCCCGTGCGAACGACTCCACCTCCCCTTGTGCCTTCGCCACACCGAGCAGCGCGCGCCAGATGGACAGCCGCGCCACCGCATACTCGATCTCAGCCTGTGTCAACTGGCGCTGTGCGTCAGCCACATCCACGGCATTGCCCAACCCCGCGCGGTAGCGGGCCAACGCCTGCCGTTCGGTGGCCCGGGCGGCCTCGACCTGATCGGGCATGTTGGCCGCGATCTCGCGCGAAGCCGCCAGCGAGGCAAGCGCCGCGTTCCACTGTCCGCTCAGATCGGCGATCAACTGCTGGCGCTTCTTGTTCTCGCCGCGGAAGCGGGCCGCCTCGACGTCGCGTTTTGCGCGCAGGGCTGGCTTTTCCATGATGGGCAAGGTGACGCCAACGCCCGCGGCCCAGTTGTGGATGTTCGGGCCCAGACCATTCACTCCCCCGAAAGTCTCGCCGCTTGCCCGCGCCCCGGTCCCTCGCGCATAAACGCTCCCCAGGACATGGATGCGAGGGACCCACGCTTTTTCGGTGGCGCGGATCCTCGCCGCCGCCTCTTCCACCGCGGCATCCTGTTCTCTCGTCACCGGGTGCGCGGCGACATCGATTCTGGGCGCGGCCGTGGCCGGCGGGGATTCCGATAGCCGTCCTGGATTCAAACTCAGGGTCGCGGGATCCATATTCAACAGCCGCGCCAGGAGTGCTTTCGCCACGTCGATCGCCCTGCGCGCCTGAATCCGTTGTGTCCGGGCAGCGGCGGACTCGGCGCGCGCCCGGGAATGCTCGACACCAGGCCGCAGTTTCGCGTTCACCAGTCCTTCCACCACTCTCTCGAACACCTCCGCGCGGCGAACGCTCGCTTCCGCCTGCTGGAATGTCTGCTCGGCGGCCAGGATCGTCAGGTAGCTGTCGGACGCGAGGGCAGCGATCTCATGCCGGCTCCTGAGCACCGACGCCGAGGCGCGACGCTCCGCGAACCGTGCGACATCTTCGTTGGCCTTCCTGAGTCCGAAATCGAACGGCTCCCAGGCTACCAGGAATCCAACGGAGCTTCCCCACACGCTGCTCGTACTGTTCTGCTCGAGCGGCGGCCCCGACACCGTAGGCAGCCCTTGCGGGAACTGAAGGCCGAATACGTTGTTGCGCGTGGCCCGGTTGGCTTGGGCGATGGCGTCGACTCTCGGAAGATAAGCAGTTCGTGCCAACCGCAGGCTAGCTGCCGCTTCTTCTACTTGCGCTTCGCTTACCTGTACGGAGCCGTACTTCTCAATCGCCTGGCTGACGGCGTCGCTCAAACGGAGTTCGGACTGCTGGCCGCGTAGCAGAAGTGATCCAGCAACAAACAAGAGCGGCAGCGGCACGATGATTCGCGCCAAGCGCAAGTGGGCAAAGGATGGCGAGAGGTGCATAGACGGTGATGGGACCTACGAACAAGCGTACCTTCACGCTATGACTTTGCACTGAACGACACGGCCTTTCCGTCCTCGACCGTATCGTCGGGGTGAGCCACCACCATCTCGCCCTCCTGCGCGCCCTCGACAACCTCCACGGCGATGCCCGACCGATGACCCACTTTCACCGGACGGCGTCGCGCAAACCCGCCGTCCACCACAAACACCGCCCAGCCGCCGTCGTGGCGGAACAGCGCGCTCGCGGGCACCTGGAGCACCTGTTCGCCTTCCCAAAGTACAAACGCCACCTCGACCCGGTATCCGTCGCCCAACCGCTGCCACTCCTCCTCCGGCGACACGATATCGGCTACCACGCGCACGCGCTGTTCCTCCACGCCCAGCGCCGAAATCTTTGTGAACCCGCCCGGTTCCACCACCCTCACCCGCGCCTCCAGCGGCTTCCCGCCACCCCACCGCTCCAGCACCGCCCGCGTCCCCGGCATCATCTTCACCGCGTCCGCCGACAACACCTCCACCATCACCTCAATCGCCCGCGCGTCGCCAATCTCCACCAACCCGTCGCCCGCCGACACCGTGCCTTCACTCTCCCGGATCACCTTGATCACGCGTCCGCCCGCGGGCGCTTTCACCGCGATCAGTTCGCCCTCCGCCCCGCCCGACGACTGCCGCAGCGCGGCCCGCGCCGACACCACCTCCGCCCGCGCATTCTCCACTTCCGCCCGCGCCGTCGACAACGCGCGTTCCGCCGCCTCCGTCACTGCATCGGCCCGCTTCCGCTCCGCGCGCGTCCGCTCCACCCGCGAAATCGGCAGGTCTCCGCTCTTGTGCAAAGCCTCCTCGCGCTCCTGCTGACGATGCCAGTAGTCTTTGTCCGCCTGCGCCACGCGCACCTGCTCTTCTTGCGTCAATACACGCGCTTCGGCCACCTTCAGCGCCGCCTCCGCCGCCTGCACCCGCGCGTCGCTCTGCTCCCGTGTTCGCGCGTCCAGCACCACAGGGCGCGGCGGCTCGATGGTCGCCACCACTTGGCCCGCCTGCACGCGATCCCCTTCTTTCCACTTCACCCGCCGCAGATATCCGGCCACCGGCGCCGACACGACATACCGCGACCGCAGCCGCGTCTTCCCCTCTTCCTCGACAGTCACCCGCAGCGGCCCCTTCTTCACCACCGCCACTTCGACGGCCACCGGCTGCGGGCGCAGCCCGTAGACGATGGCGGCCACCAACACCGCACCCAGCCCGACAATCCACAACCAGCGTTTCAAATCCGTTACTCCCGCGCCTTCAGCACTTCCACCAAATCGAGGCGCCAAATCTTGCGCGCCACCGCCACGGCCGACAACAGGGTGGCGACCAGTACGACCAATACGGCCAGGGCATAAGTCGGCGGATCAATCACTAATGGTACGCGGAACAGATCCGTGGACGTCGAAGCCGCCGTGAAAAATGACAAGGTCCGCCCAATCCATAAGCCCAGCGGGATGGCCACGAACACGAGTAGCGCCACTTCACCCAAGAGAATGTAAGCTACCTCTCCCCGCGTATATCCCAACACGCGTAAACTCGCCAGTTCCCGGCTCCGCTCGCTCAGCGCAATCCGCACCGTGTTGTACACCACGCCGATGGCGATGGTCGACGCCAGCAGCGTATTGAAGAACGCGAACGTCAGCATCTGCTGCGCCATCGTCTCGTAGAAACTCGTCAGCGCCTGCGACCGCGCGCTGGTGCCCGCCACGGCCGGCATTTCCTTCAACAGCCGGTAGATCTCCGGCAAATAACTCAGGTCCGCCGCCAGGTAAGCACCTGTTACACTGTCGCCTTCCCGCAGAAACCGGTTCAGCGCGTCGCGCCGTAAGTATCCCGACACACCGACATACTCGCTCACCACGCCCGCCACCGGAATCTGCCTCACCGCGCGCGAGCCCTCCAGCAGTTCCACCGTCAGCAGTTGTCCGGGCTTGATCGCGAGAAACCGCGCCAGGTGATCGGTCAGCAGAATCCCTTCTTCCGGCAGGTCCACCGTCCGCAGGTTCGTATCCAGCAGCCGCCGCAACTCCCCATTGGGCTCCATCCCCTGGATCGCAGTCCGGTAGGTCCGGTGCTCGAATCGCAGCCGCGCCGGAGTCGACCGGGCCGGTTCCACGTGCCGCACACCCGGCAGGTTCACCAGCGAATACAACGCTCGCTTCGACATGGGACCGGTAAACGTGACGGTTAAGTCATCGAGTTGCGCGCGCCGGAACTGCGCCAGGACGATGTAATCGACGGCGTCGCCCCAGAAGCCACCCATCAGGAGAATCGCCGTCGACATCGCCACGCCCAAAACCGAAAGCAGGCTTTTCACCGGCCTTCGTTCGATGTTGCGCAGAATCATTCGCGTCGGCTGCGACAGCCAGTGTCCCAGCCCCAGCCGCTCCAGCACGTTCGGCCGGAAGTTGCCCGGCGTCTGCGGCTGCATCGCCACCGCCGGCGATTCGCCCGCCGCCCGCCAGACGGTCAGCAACGTCCCTACACCCGCGCTCACAAAGCTCACCATCGCCGAAACCAGAACCACCTTGCGCCGGATGCCGTATTCCAGGTACGGAAACCGGTACACGTCCATGTACAGCCCGGCCAACCCGCGCCCCAGCCACGCGCCGCCCGCCAGCCCCAGCGCCAACCCAACAAGGACAATCAGCGCCGTGAACTTCACAAAGTGCACCGTCATCGCCGCCGTCGTGTACCCGTACGCCTTCAGAATCGCGATCTGCCCCCGCTGCGTCGCCAGCAGCCGCCCCACCACCACGTTCAACAGAAAGGCCGCCACCGATAGGAAGATGAACGGGAAGATCGTGGCCATCTGCTGTAACTGCTTGAACTCCTCCGACAGATATCGGTGTGAGATCTGGTCCTTGCGCCCGTGCGCGCCCAGCCCGCCGTAGGGCCGCAGAATTGCGTCCAGCCCCGTAATCGCGTCCTCCACCCGCGTGCCCCGCTCCAGCGTCGCCGCCACCTGGTTGAACGCTCCCTTCATGTTGTACGCCGCTTCGAGCGGTTCGCGCCGCATCCATAACACGCAATAGGTCTTGAAGTCCGGGATAATCGATCCCGGCGCAAGCTGGAAGATGAACTCGGGCGTGGACACGACGCCGACAATCTCCAGCACGCGCCGCCGCCCGTTGATCGTCGCCGCCAGCCGGAAGCCCGGCTTC
>JAEUQD010000135.1 GCA_016789925.1 Bryobacterales bacterium
GACCGGGCAAACCGCAACACCGAACCTTCTCCGCGGCGCGTCTGCCATAGCGTATAGAATTCGCTCCGCGTGCGGATCTGCATTTGCGGGCTACTTTCGCCGTGCGAACTTACTTCGCCCGCCACGTCATTCACCCGCACCGCGGGTTCGAAGCTGTCGCCTCCGTCAAACGATGTCTGCACCCACAGGTCGCCCTTCAGAACTTTCATCAGCGACAGTGCACCCGACGCACGAACGGAAATGACAGGATCCCGCCCTTCGGCAACAATTCGCGGATGCGGTTCAAACTGGACAGGGGGCTGCGTGGCTGACCATGCGATCGCCAACGCCACCCAAACAGATCCCAATAGACCTGCTTTCATGGCTTACCTCATTCTTCTGGTAAAAGTTCGACAGCGAACCACCGCGCGCAATCCTGGTGAGAGGCGCCCGCAATGATTCGAAACGGGAACAGCTAGGCGAAGAAGGAGGGAGGTCCGCGTTTCTGGCGGGACCGGTTGAACGAAATTCGATACTGCGCTTCGGCTTGCTCCGCGGCGACTCTGACCGTGTGAACTGGTACCGTCAATGTGTGACGAGGTACGGCCACATCGGCCTTGTCCATTGCGCCCGTAGACTGCGCTGCCGGAAACAGCGGACAGGTCGTCTTCCTGGCCTTGATCGCTGCCTCGCCCGTCGGGTGCGGCGCCTCAGCCATGGACATCATGCCGCAGGCATGCTTGCCATCCTTGCGGCAGCACGGCGGCAGTTTCGCTTCGGGCCGCGGGGCGGACAGCAAGAGCGAGATCAGCGGAAAGCTGAACACGATCAACAACAAAACTGCGTAGGCCCGGCGCAACGCTCTAATCTGCACCCTCTCTGGAAGTTTGGGGAATGCCCAAGCGCCTCTTCATCATAAAGGAGGTCCGTAATCCCTGCAAGACGTTCTAATCGCCCAGCAGCTTTCCGTAAGCCTGTAACGCAGGGACATTGTCGAAAACCGCTTTCATCCCCGCCGTAATCGGAATGGCGAAAACCAGCCCCACCGCGCCCCAGAGAGAACCCCAGAACATCAGTGCCACCGTCACCGCCAGCGGGTTCAAGTGCACGCGCGACCCCACTAGCTTTGGGTACAGCAGGTTCAGCGCCATCAGGTGGAGGAAGCCCACCACCGCCGCAATCACCAGGTATGGTCCCATCTTGCTGTAGACCGGCAAGGCCGCCAGAAACGGCGGAATAATCGCCAGCGGCAACCCGATGTAGGGGACGAGGCTGAAGAAAGCGCTCAACGGAGCCACCAACAGGAAGTACGGCAAACCGACTAACCAGAAGAACAACCCGCTCGCCGCCGTTAAAAACATCCCCAGCACGAAGTTACCCACCACGTAGGCCCGTGCCATATCCGCAATGCCCTGCCAGCTCCGGCCCGCTGCATGCCGCTCCGGACCATGAAACAACTGTAGATAGCTCCGCCGCATATGGTCGCGCCAGCTCAGCATGAAATACACCAGAAAGGGCACGAAACTCGCCAGGAGGGCAAAGTTGTAGAGTTGTTCCCAATAGCGGTACACATAATCGACCAGGGGCGATCGCTCCGGCCGGATCCGAACCTCCGTCACCGTCTGCGGGGGCGGCGCCACCGGCAGGGGAGGCTCCGCCGTGCGCCGGCGTCGCGTAGCCGGTTCCGGAGGGGGTGACAGCAACCGCTTCTGCTCTTCCAATTCACGCCACCGCCTCGGCATCAGAATCCGGTAGGCATCCTTCTCGGCGGTCTCGAGTGCCACTCCCACCTCGTCCGCGATTTCGCTGACGCGCTGGCTGTACTGCGGAAGGTCTTCCCACAGTGCTTTGGCCTGCGTGTACATTCCCAGCCCAAACGCGTACACCAGCAGCAGCGCAAATGAGCAGACGAGAAAACTGGCAAACGCCCGGGGTGCCCGCAGCTTCATCACCAGTTCCACAAAGGGCTCCAGCAGAAAACTGATGGTGATCGCCGTGATCAGAGTGACCAGAAAGCCACGGCCGTAATAGAGGAGTGCAATCGCGACTCCGCTCGCGATTAGTGTGCCTGCGATGCCTCGAGGGCGCTGTTCGGAGAGAGGTTGTGGTAGAACCGACACATTGCCCTCACAACTCGTACTGTATCATGGCGTTTGAAGCTAATTCGAGAGAATTTGCTCTAACGGAGTAATTCGGCCTGCGAATGGAAAATCCACAGCGTATATTGGCCCTCGATCTCGGCAGGAAGCGGATCGGTCTGGCGTTGAGCGACGAGTTGGGCATCACCGCACAGGGCTTGCCGACGCTCTACCGCACGACAATTCGCGAGGACCTCCGCCACCTCTCCCATCTCATCCGGCAGAATGACGTCGCCTTGGTACTCTTGGGTCTGCCACTTCACCTCAGCGGTGCGGAAGGCCGGCAGGCCGCCTGGGTCCGCGAGTTTGGCGAGCGCCTCAAAGCGGAAACCGGCGTTCGGGTCAAGTATTGGGATGAACGCCTCACTACCGTCGAGGCGAGTCGCGTCCTCAAACAGAGCGGCGTCAGTCTGCAAAAACGCATCCGCGCGGTGGACAGGCTTTCCGCCGTCATCCTGCTGGAAAGCTACCTGGCCTCCTGTTCATGAAGATCCGCTATCTTCTCCTGTTCTCCGCCGCCGTTCTCGCCGCGGGTGCAGTTGCGTTCTATACCCTCACCATGAGGCCCTACGCGGGCTTTTCCAAACCTGTCCTCATCGACCTTCCCCGCGGGCTTTCCACACGCGCCATGGCGGACCGCCTGGCGGCTCAAGGCGTCATCCCGACGCCCCTCTCCTTCCTCGCAATCCGGCTACTGCGTCCCAACGACCGCCTCCAGGCCGGCGAATATGAATTCCGCTCCGCCGCCTCGCCCCGCCAGGTTTTTGAGCGCATTCATCGGGGCGACGTCTTCCACTACCAGCTCACGATTCCCGAAGGGAGCCACCGCTGGGACATCGCGCGGATCATCGCGTCGCTCGGCTTCATCTCCGAATCCGATTTCCTCAAAGCGGCCGCCGACCCGTCGCTCATCGCCGACCTCGCCCCCCAGGCTACCAGCCTCGAAGGTTATCTCTTTCCGTCCACCTATCGCGTCACTCGCCATACCACCGCTCGCCAGCTTTGCAGGATGATGACCGATGAATTTCGAGCCGAATGGAACCGTCTCACCCCGCCCGCGGCGGCCGCGGTCCACCAGCTAGTCACTCTCGCCTCCCTCGTCGAAAAAGAAACCGGCGTCCCCGCCGAACGAGCCACTGTCGCTTCTGTCTACACCAACCGGCTGGCCCAAGGGATCAAGCTGGAGTGCGACCCCACGGTGATCTACGCGGCCTTACTCGAGAACCGGTACCGCGGAACGATCTACAAATCGGATCTGGAAAACCTACATCCGTATAACACTTACCGCCACCCCGGATTGCCCCCCGGCCCGATTGCCAGCCCCGGCCGCGCCGCTCTCGACGCCGCTTTGCACCCCGCCGACACGCCTTTCATCTTTTTCGTGGCCAAACCCGACGGCAGCGGCGGCCATCAGTTCACGACCAACTTGTCAGCTCATAACAAAGCTGTCGCGGAGTATCGCCGTGGCCTCAAAGAAAACTCGACTGAGGGAGTGGCTGGCGCAGCACCAGCCAACCGCGATTGACCTCGCCCTCTTCGTCCAACTTCAACAGGACCTCCGCCCCATCTCCGCGCCCTACCTGAGGCGGCTTCTGCTCCAGACGGATGTCCCACTCCACCCTGAGGTCGAAGGCGTCCGTCTCGACAATTTTCGACACTTTTACCGCTCACTGTCCCTGCTGAACGAAATGCACCGGCAGGCTGACGCCGACACCAGGGCGCGCATTCGCCGCCTGGTGATCGCTGCGAAAAATCACGCCCGCTGGTCACGCAAGGACGAAATGGTCGAGTGGCTTCTGGTATGGCTCAACGACCCGGCAGTATTCGATACGTGGGCTAAACTGAGGCTCCGCGTTATTGAAGCTCGACCGTCTCCACCTGAACAACTTCGCCTTCCAGCGACCCGCTGACCTTCGCCTTCAGATCCTTCTCCTTCGACGAACCCTTCAGCACCGCGAGGGCCTTGGCATTCCCGGTCTCATTCAACTTGTAGAACTTCCCGTCGGCCAGTACCAGCCCGTAGCCGCCTTTCGCACACCCGATGGCGCACTGCCGGGTGTGGTTCGACAAATCCTTGCCCTTGCACATTACATCCACCAGCGTCCCGCTCCAGGTTTCGCCCAGCGCCGCTGCCGCCATCACCGTTCCAACCGCCAGAATTCGCTTCATGGCGATAAGGATGTCATGCCCGCCCCTCGCGATGCAACGCTGTTTCATTCGTCTACGTCCCACGGTGGGGTGCACCCTAGGACCTTTCGCTACTTGATCGTTCCTCGTTCGCTGTTTATACTGGCAATTTCGAAGCAGGAGTTTCACTATAAGGTTTGGTCCCTATGCCGGAAGTAATCGCAATCCGGGACGAGTATGACCCATCGGCGCCCATGAAGGAGGCCGCCATGTTCTACGGCCTGTTTCTCCGTGGACATTCCGCCGAGGCCCTGCGCCGTGACATCGACGTGCCTAAAGACATGCTTGTCAAGTGGATGCGGCCTAAACGTCACGAACCCGGCTTCCGCGAAAACCTCCGCCGCGTCTACTGCTACCGCAAGCAGGTTCTGGCCATTTTCGACGAACTCGTCACCAACGAGCGCCATCGCGCCCGCGTCCAGTAATCTGGTGGTATGTTCCGCTCTCTAGCCGACTTCGCGCATTCCTGGGCCTACGAGTCTGAATCCACCCTCAAGATCTTCCGGACTATCCCCGAATCCACCCAAAACCAAGCTATCGTTGCCGGTGGTCGTACTCTGGCTTCGCTGGCTTGGCACATCACAACCTCAATCGGTGAAATCTTCCGGACCGCCGGTGTTCCGATCGAGGCGCTCGACGAACACGCTCCCCAGCCAGCGACAATGGCTGAAATCATATCCGTCTACGAAGAATCCGCCGCCCTCGTTGTTCCGGCCGTCCAATCAGCATGGAGCGATGCCCAACTCGGTGACGAACTCCCCATGTATGGTGAGCAATGGAAAAAGGGCTTTATCCTCAGCGCTCTGAACATTCACCAGACCCATCATCGCGGACAGATGACTGTGCTCATGCGCCAAGCCGGTTTGCAGGTGCCGGGCATCTACGGCCCGGCCGAACACGAGTGGGCCGCCATGGGCCTGCCGGCGCCCGCTTAGCGGGAATATTCCACGGCGGTGTTAGGATGAAGACAACTGGGAGCCAAAAATCATGCTGATTCGTGTACCCAAAGGCTGGGACCTTCCGGAACGGGAAGCAACTCCCGAATCCGCTTATTGGAATCGCCGTGAATTACTGAAGGCGGCCGGCTTCCTGACCGCCGCGCCACTGCTGGGCGCCGGACCCTACCCGGCCAAACGGGGCGAAGACTACGCCATCGGCACACAGGAAACCGAGGAGTGGGCGGCCACTTCCTACAACAACTACTACGAATTCCACCCTACCGACAAGACCGCCGTCAAGGGTTTGGTCGGCAAGTTCAAACCCATGCCGTGGACGATTGAGGTCACCGGGCTGGTCAATAAGCCCCAGCGCCTCGACCTCGACGATCTGCTCAAAACCATGCCCTTCGAGGAGCGCGTCTACCGCTTCCGCTGCGTCGAGGCCTGGGCCATGACGGTTCCTTGGACAGGGTTCCCGATGTCCGCGCTCATCAAGAAGGTGGAGCCCAAACCTGAGGCCAAGTACCTGCGCTTTGTCACGGCCCTCCGTAAGGACGAAATGCCCGGCCTCAAAATGGCGCCCTGGTACCCGTGGCCTTATTTCGAAGGCCTCCGAATGGACGAAGCCATGAACCCGCTGGCCATGTTCGTTACGGGCATGTACGGCAAGCCGTTGCCCACCCAGAACGGTGCGCCCTTCCGCGTAATCGCCCCCTGGAAATACGGCTACAAGAACCCGAAGTCCATCGTCTCCATCGAGTTCACCGCCAAGCAGCCCCGTACCTTCTGGAACGATGTGGCCAGCAGCGAATACGGCTTCTACTCCAACGTGAACCCCAAGAAACCCCACCCCCGCTGGTCGCAGGCCCAGGAGAAGGTGATCCCCAAGATGGAGATGCGGCCCACCCTCATGTACAACGGTTATGAGAAGTGGGTAACCGCGATGTATAACGGCACAGAGTTCTAGCGCTACTTCGGCAGCTTCGCCACCCGGAGATTTTTGAAGTCCAGGTTGGTTGTCGGGTCGTGCGCCTGAAGGCTGATCACGCCCGCCCCCAACTTTGCCTGTTTGTTCCGGATCACTTCGCCTTCCGGGTGCGGATCTTCCCAATCGGTTACCGGGATTCCGTTGATCCACACACCAAAGTGCCGTCCGCGCATCACGATCGTCTTCACGAAGAACTCGTTGTCGTTGGCCACCACCTTCCGCGTCGGCTGAAAGTGATAAATGCCCCCCGTCCCGAAATCCACCGGCTTCGTCCGGTCGCCGTCCTTATACTCGTTGCGGATTTGCGACTCGTACCCGGTCCAGAACTGGTTGGCATTACCGCGGAGAAATACGCCGCTATTGGGATGATGCGTGGGTCCTTGCGCGTTCGCGCGGATCGCCATCTGGATCACCGCGTCGTCAAACTGCGCCTTTGTCTCCAACTGTCCCGGACCTTTCTCCACGTGGATCATTCCGTCCTTGGCCGACCAGACCGGCGGCTCTTTGGCGCGCGGCGTGTCCACCTTGCGCCAGCCGCTCAAATCCTTGCCATTGAAGATGGGCGCGAGCCCCAGCGGCTTCACCTTGATATTGCGGAACTCGATCTTATGCCCGTTGGACTGCATGCCGATGTGGCCGATCTTCGACTTCCCTTCTGTCGCCTGAAGTATGTTCTTGCCGTTCAGCTTCACCGCCCATCGATCGCCCTCCACGCGAATCTCGAACGCGTTCCACTGCCCGCCCTTGAATTTCGCCGGCTTCGCCGTCACGTGATTCACCAGGCTGCCCGTCTTGAACTTCGGGTTCGGATTCTCGTTCCAGATCTGCACTTCGTAGCCGGTCACGTGCGGTTCGCCCGCGGTCGCAGACCGCAGGAACAGCCCGGAATTGGCGTTCTCCGCCGCCCGGAACTCAAGCTTCAGAATATAGTCCGCAAACTGCGATCCGCTGCGGAGCCATCCCATCCCGCTGGGCTCGGTGGCGATCGCGCCGTCCTTCACCTCCCACTTCGACGGACCTATTCCAGTCCACCCGAACAGCGACTCGCCATCGAATAACAGGACCCAACCATCGTCCACCTCCTGACGGGTCAACGTATTCGGCTGCGCAAACAGGGCCCCAGCCAGGGCAAGCGGCATCAACCAACGCATAGTCATGACCATCCTACCCCAACCGCTATACTGGAAAATCCAACCGTGTTTCATCAGATACAACAACAGCTCCAGCAACTCGTGTCCCAACACCTCGAGGCGCGCTACGGCATCCAGCTTGCCGTCTCGCTCGACGAACCAGCCGACCCGCGCTTCGGCGAACTCGCCTGTACCGCCGCCTTCCCGCTCGCCAAGCAGTTGCGTAAGGCGCCGCGCGCCATCGCGCAGGAATTGATCGACGATCTCGGCCAATTACCTCACGTCGCCGGCCTCGAACTCGCGGGGAACGGCTACATCAACATTCGCCTCGACCGTGGAGCCTATGCCGGCACTCTCCTCCGGCCTCCGGCCGCCCCGCCCTCCTCCGGTGGCAAAATCATCGTCGAACACACCAACATCAACCCCAACAAAGCCGCGCATATCGGCCATCTGCGCAATGCCATCCTCGGCGACACGTTTGTTCGCATGCTGCGCGCGGGCGGCAACACCGTGGAAGTCCAGAACTACATCGACAACACCGGAGTCCAGGTGGCCGATGTCGTGGCCGGCTTCCATTACTTCGAAAAGAAATCTGCGGCTGAAGTGGCCGAACTCGCTGCACAGCCCCGCTTCGATTATCTCTGTTGGGATCTTTACGCCCGCGTCTCGCAGCACTTCAAGGACAATCCGGCCGACGAGCGCGAATGGCGTCACGCCGCCCTCCATGCCATCGAGGCCAACGAAGGCGATCTTTCCGAAATGGGTCACCTCGTGGCCGACGCCATTGTTCTCTGCCACTTGGCCACGATGCGTCGCTTAGGCATCCATTACGACGTCCTGCCCCGCGAAAGCGAGATTCTACACCTCAAGTTCTGGTCCACCGCCTTCGAACTCCTCAAGGAACGCAAGGCGATCTACCTCGAAACCGAAGGCCCGAAGAAGGGCTGCTGGGTCATGGCCGGCGCACACTATTCCGACTCCGCCGCCGAAGACGACTCCAAAGTAATTGTTCGCTCCAACGGCATCGTTACCTACGTCGGCAAGGACATCGCCTATCAGCTCTGGAAATTCGGCCTGCTCGGCAAAGACTTCCACTATCGCAAGCTGCTCACCGAAGACAGCGGGCATGACGTCTGGGTCTCCACGAGCGAACCGCAACCTGTCGCCAGTCCCGGATTCGGCGGCGGCTCCACCGTCTACAACGTGATCGACTCCCGCCAGTCCTATCTCCAGGACGTGGTTGCCGCTGGCCTGCGCGCACTCGGCTTCACCGGTCAGGCCGAACGTTCCATCCACTTCTCCTACGAAATGGTGGCCCTCTCACCGCGCGCCTGCGTCGAACTCGGCATTGAACTTTCCGACGAAGATAAGACTCGCGCCCACGTCCAGGTTTCCGGCCGCAAAGGTCTCGGCGTCAAAGCCGACGATCTCATCGACAAGCTCATCGCCTCTGCCGCCCGCGAAGTTGACGACCGCCACCCTGAAGCCCCCGCCACCGAACGCCGCGCCGTCGCGGAAGCGATTGCCACCGGTGCGCTCCGCTACTTCATGTTGAAGTTCACGCGGAACACCGTGATCGCTTTCGACATGCAGGAAGCGCTTAGTTTCGAAGGCGAAACCGGACCCTACGTCCAATACGCCGCGGTGCGTTCCGCCAACATTCTACGCAAGCTCGAAGAACGCGGCGAAACGATCCCCGACTTCCAGCAGGCTCTCGGCGTCGAAGCCTTCTCCCGCCAACTCGCCTCCAACGACTTCTGGCAACTCAGCCTCGCCCTATCCAAGGTCGACGCGGCCGTAGCCCGTGCCATTGGCTCCGGAGAACCCGCCCACGTCGCCAAGTACGCCTTCCAATTGGCTCAGGCGTTCAACACCTTCTACCATGACTATCCGGTGATCCACGAAACCGACCCGGAAAAGAAGACATTCCTCCTCTGGATGACGTCCTACTTCCGCCACCAGTTGGAACGTACCCTCGACATCCTCGGCATTCCCGTGCCGCCCTACATGTAAGCCGTCAAACCATCCAGGTCGGCATAATCGGGCGGCATCGCCTCCGGCATCCGGAACCCTTCCGTGATCACCGGGGGCCACTTGGCCACCGCGCCGGTGCCGATCGCCACCCAGTCTTCGCCGTCGTTCTCCAACGTCCTTGCGACGGCCACCGAACTCGCCGACGCCGGCTCAATAGCAAACCCCGCACGCGCGCACTCCAGCGCCGCTGCTCGAATTGCGTCATCGTCTACGGCGATCGCCGTGCCGCCGGACTCCCGAATCGCCGTCAGCGCCGGATAGCCGCCAATCTCCTCGGCGATCGACAGCGCAATCGTTTCCGGGTGCGGAATGCGGATCGGGTGATGCGCGTTCCCTTCCAAAGCCTTCACATAGCAGGCTGCCCCCGTCGCCTGGCACCCGATCATCTTTGGCACTCGGTCCGTCAGCCCCAAGTCGCGCAATTCGGTGAACCCTTTGTAAATTCCATAGATGCCATCGCCCGATCCAGCGGGGACGAATACACGATCCGGTACCCGGCGAAGCTGGTCGAAAATCTCGAACGCGATCGTCTTAAACCCTTCGATCCCGTAGGGATTCGAAAACCCGCCCAACGGGCAAACGATGCTCGCCGGAAACACTCCGCCACGCTCCACCAACTGACGGACCAGCGCGTTCGCGTCGCCCCCGCGAAAAACGCGCGACCCATAGCGAGCCATCAACGCCAGTTGCAACTCCGGCGCTCCCGGATTACAGAAGATTGTACAGCCTAATCCCGCCGCCGCTGAATACGCCGAGACCGAGTTCCC
>JAEUQD010000170.1 GCA_016789925.1 Bryobacterales bacterium
ACGGCGCAGCCTAGCTCGCGTAGAACTTACGGATGCGTCCGGCGACCTGTTCAACGGCGCTCTCGTTCATGAGCGGCCACAACGGAAGGCTGACGATTTCGCGCGCGGCACGCTCCGCATGTGGCAGGCTGCCGCGACGCATGCCCGAATCGCGAAACGCCGGCATCAGGTGCAGTGGCGTCGGATAGTGGATGCCTGTGGCAATACCGTGTTTACTGAGATATTCACGCAATTGATCGCGCTTCCGTGCACGCACGACATACAAATGGCGCACCGATTCCTCGCTGGTGGCCACGGGCCGAATCGCATCGATCCCTGCCAGCGCTTGCTCGTAAAGGGCTGCCAGCCGGACGCGCCGCGAATTCCACTTTTCCAGTTCGGGGAGAAAGGCCCGCAAATAACACGCCTGCATTTCATCCAACCGTGAGTTAGTCCCTTTGATATAAGCGATCTGTCCTCCACGCCGGCCGCCATCCCGCAGCATTTGTAACTCTCTCGCGATCTTCTTGCTGTTGGTAAGTATGGCCCCGCCGTCGCCGAGCGCGCCCAGGTTCTTGGTGGGATAAAAACTGTAGGCTGTGTAGGGTGAATAGTTGGTCAGGGGCCGCTCTCGGTAGCGTGCTCCATGAGCCTGGCAGGCGTCCTGAATGAGAACGGCGCCGGCTTGGCGTGCCGCCGCGCGCAGGGCAGCCAGATCGCACGGTTGCCCGTAGAGGTGAACCGGCACAATGGCCGCTGTACGCCGGGTGACTCGTTCCCGAAGATCGTCTACGTCCAGCAACAGGGTCTCGGGGTTGACGTCGGCAAAGCGCAGGGCCGCGCCCGCCGCCGTCACCGCAATACCGGTGAACGGTGCCGTGAGCGCCGGGACGATCACCTCGCGGTCGCCACCGGTAATGCCGGCGGCCCGCAACGATAGCTCAATGGCAGCCGTCCCTGTGCCGACGGTGACGGCATAGCGTGCGCCAAAATCTTGAGCGAGTTCCTGTTCGAAGTTGGCGTTCTGTTCTCCCAGGATGAACTGCTGCTTCTCGAACAAGCGGGCCAGGTGAGCCTCCCAGGCAGGTTTCGTAGCCGCCAGCAAGGCTCCAAAATTGACCATCGGAATTTGCATGCTGTGTAACCTTCATCATATCAGCGACTTAACGAGTGCCGGCAAAAATCAATAAAAGACTCAAACATCCGTTATCAATCAATTCGAATTTTTTTTGAAACCCTCTATCTTTCTCATACCAAGCGATTTGTTCTCATGTTCGCCCCGTGTTCCCCGCCCGGAAATACGCCAAAAGCTTGACACCGCATGTTCAACTTGAGTCAGAAGGGCGGCACGCGAGCGGCGTTGCGGGCCGGCCCGGGTCCTGACTTAGACATCAGAAACTCCTTGCAGCCGCCGGGCACGAAACGGAAACTGCTCAATCCGGAAACGGGTTGGGCTTTTTTGTTTTCGGACGGCGGCTGTTCTTTTTCAGGGCGACAAGGATTTGAGTTTGCCGTGCTGTCCGTCATTCGGGGGAAAGCGCACAGGGCCGGAGGCTCCGTTGTGCGCGTGTTCCTGAAAAGACGTACAGCGTTCCGGAGGAGCCTGCTGGCCCGCGGAGCTGCGTCCCTTTACCAGGGGTTGATGCAGCCGCGGACCAGCGGGGCGGAACCGGAGTTGAGACAAGTTTCGGGGAGCCCGGCCATAGACGCGGACATAGGGGTGTGTCTGCGTTTCGGCGGCCGGGCACTGCGGAGCGCCAGGTGTGATTGGGCGTCGCACCTGGCACTGGGGGCCAGCCGGGACCTGAGCGTCCCGTACCGGTTGATGCCGGTCCCGGCTGGAATTTTTTGACTGGAGTGAAATGGGAATCGCCAGCCGGACTACGTGCGCCGGCTGGCGCCTTTTTCTGACGGATTTAGTCTCGGCGAGCTTTGCCGCGGTAGGGCGACTGTGGGCAAAGCACGTGGGGAGCCCGGCTTGAAGGCGCTGTTCGGAGGCTCCTTTCCTGACAAGGAAGGTTGAAGCCCCAGGCGCTTCTCAAGCCGGGTGCGGGTTTGTGCATGGAGACGGTTGGTGGAGTGTGGACCTCTAGGCCAGTCGCATCCCACGGGGATTGCGGCTGGCCTTTTTTTAGCCGCGCCAGCGGTGGAGAAGCACCACTCGGACATACAACCGGATCAACTGATACAGGGTTTTCAACAATGACCTCACGCGGAAAAACTGCGATCGGCCATGAAGTCGCGGATAGTGATGAACACCGACTTCGACAGTTCGATACGGGCTGAGTTCCAGCTTGCGAACCAGTTCGACACAAATGGTTCCACTGGTCGACGTGAGGTGAATCTCCTCCAATAGCTGGCGTCTGATCAGCCGGAAATCACAATCGACGTCGCGCAACCGGATGCGAAACAGAAAACGCGCGAAGCGGTTGTACACGGCGCCAATCCAGATCCGGTGCCACGGGTCGTTCCGCTGCAACTTGTAGCCGTTTACAAGTCCGACGCCAGGTTCCATCAGGGCTAACAGTGCCGGGATTTCTCCGACGTCATACTGGCCGTCGCCATCCGTGTAGAAGACATATTCCTTGGTCGCGGAACTGAAGCCGGTGCGCAGTGCGCCCCCGTAGCCTCGGTTGGCTTCATGTGTGATTACGCGCAGACGCGGCCCGTGTTTCTGGCGCAACGCGGCCAACACCTCTCCGGTATTGTCGTAGCTGCCGTCGTTGACCACGATCACTTCGTAGTCGTCAACGTGCTCGGCCAATACGGCGAACGTCTTGTCAATCAAACCCGGTAGCGACGGCGCGTCGTTATAGGCCGGGAAGAACACACTTAAACTTCTGGTTTTTTCCCTCAATGGCTACACCCAATCGGCGGCTCACCCGAAAACTTACCATCATCGCTCAGGACCCCGCCGTCCGTTACAACGGCAAAATCCTCCGGGCGGAAATCGAGATTCCCGCCGAACGCCTGCTACCCGGCCCTTGCGGCTACCGCATTGTCGTCGACCCGGTGGGCGAACAGCCCTGCCGCATTCCGATTCACCGCGACCCATTCGCCACGGCGAGCGACGAACGGCTCCTGGCCGACTCCCGCTTTCACGCACAAAACAGTTACGCGATCCTGATGCGAACCCTCGCGCGATTCGAACAAGCGCTGGGCCGTCGCGTCTCCTGGGGTTTTCCCGGCCATCAGCTCCGGGTGGCTACCCATGCCTTCCAACAAGCGAATGCCTTTTATTCTGCCAGAACCAAATCTATTCTTCTAGGTTACTTTCCCGGAACCGAGGGAATGGTCTACACAGCGCTTTCCCACGACGTCATCGCACATGAGGGAACCCACGCGTTGGTGCACGGCTTGCGGCGGCGCTACTTCGACCCGTCATCGCCGGACCAGGCGGCTTTTCACGAGGGCTTCGCGGACCTCATCGCTCTGTTGTCAGTGTTTTCGCTACCCTCGGTGGTGGCCGCCCTCCTGGGTTCTGCCACACTGCGCCCCGAGCACTTGTCACCCGATCACCTCCGCGAATCACTGTTGTTCGCCATGGCCCAACAGATGGGTCAGGAAATCTCCAACGTGCGGGGGCAGCCCCTGCGCCGCTCCGTCCAGATCCGGCCGTCGGCGCAATGGAAACGCGATCCCGCTTTTGCCGAGCCGCACCGGCGGGGTGAAATCCTCGTCGCAGCCGTGATGAACGCGTTGTTGGAAGTCTGGCTGTGCCGCCTGCGTCAGTTGGGAACCCTGGACGCCTATCGCGTCGCAGCCGAAGCTGCCGACACGGCCGACCGTCTGCTCAGCATGGCGATCCGCGCCCTTGATTTCTGCCCGCCAACCGATATCCTGTTTTCCGATTTTCTGAGCGCGATCCTGACGGCTGACCGCGAGATGTCACCCGACGACGCTCGCTTTCAGTTTCGCCGGACCATTCTGAAAACCTTTGCCCGCTTCGGACTCCGGCCGACGTCCAAGGGTGATCATGGCGCCTGGGAGCCGCCCGAGGGCCGTCTCCACTACGACCGGTCTCACTTAGATTCCTTGCAGCGCGACCGCGACGAAGTGTTCCGCTTCCTCTGGGAGAATCGTAAGCCGCTACGTGTCCGCGAAGGCGCCGATACCTTTGTGCAATCGGTGCGTCCAGCGGTTCGCGTCGGACCCGACGGATTCGTCTTGCGTGAAAGCGTGGCCGAATACATTCAGAGGATGCGCCTGCCAGCCTCCGGTTTGCGGAGCATGGGCATCCGGGCGCCCAAAGGAATGCCGGCTGACCATCCGGTGACCTTATGGGGTGGCGGAACGCTGATTTTCGACGAGTTCGGCCGTCTCAAGGTACACGTACGCAACCGGATCGACAACGCCGAACGGCAAAATCGCCGTCTCGCCTATCTGTGGGCGCTCAGGCAAGAACGTCTTTGACAACCGTTCCGGCCACATCCGTCAATCGGAAATCCCGGCCTGAATAGCGGTAGGTGAGCTTCGTGTGGTCAAGCCCCAACAGGTGCAGCACTGTTGCGTGAACATCGTGCGGGTGCACACGGTTCTCCACTGCCTTGAAGCCGAACTCGTCGGTGGCGCCGTAGGTCATCCCGCCCTTAATTCCGCCGCCCGCCAGCAACATCGAGAAGCCGTGATTGTTATGATCGCGGCCGTTCTGCAGCTTGACCAGTCCGCTCACTTCCACCGACGGCGTTCGTCCGAACTCGCCGCCGATCATCACCACCGTGTCCTTCAGCAGCCCGCTCGCTTTCAGATCCTTCAACAGCGCCGCCATGGGCGCGTCGGAGTCTTTCGCCAACTCCCGGTGCCGCAATATGTCGTCGTGATTGTCCCAGGGCTGGCCGTTGCCGTAGTAAACCTGGACCATCCTTACGCCGCGCTCCACCAGGCGGCGGGCGATCAGGCAAGCGCGCGCGAAATCACCCTCCCCGTAGCGCTCGCGCACCTGCTTGGGTTCGCGGTTCACATCAAACGCCTCCATCGCTTCGGTCTGCATCCGGTAGGCGACTTCCATCGACTCGATGCGGCCTTCCAACTGCGGGTCCGGCCCTTCCTGCCGCAGGTGCACTTTGTTCAACTGGCTTAGCAGATCCAACTGCCGGCGCTGGTCCTCCGCGCTCAACTGCCGGTTCCGCAGATGTTGAATCAGCTTTTCCGGCTCGCTTTCATTGTTCGGCAGATGGACACCCTGGTGAATGCTGGGCAAATACGCGGAGGTCCACAATTGAGGCCCGATCACCGGGACGCCCGGGCACAGCACGACAAATCCCGGCAGGTTCTGGTTCAGGGTGCCTAACCCGTAGGTAAGCCACGACCCCATCGACGGATGGCCCGGCAGCACGTGCCCGCAGTTGAGCATGAACAGCGAGGGTTCGTGGTTCGGCCGCTCCGTGTACATCGAACGAATGACACAGA
>JAEUQD010000172.1 GCA_016789925.1 Bryobacterales bacterium
ATCAGCGCCTGGCGCGACAACGATATTCAGATGAACGCGCAAGAGTAGGTTCCTTACTTCATTCGTTCGAAGATGTAGCCGGCCACCGCAACGTCCTGCAATCCCAAACCATTCGATTTGAACAGCGTTACGTCTTCTCGAGAGGTGCGCCTGCGCGTCCCGCTGACCACGTCTTTCATCTCGCACAGGCGCGGGCTGTTCCAATCCTCGGCTGACCAGGCGAGCAGTAGATCGCCCGATTCGATCCTGGCCTGATCCAGTGCGTCTACGGCGATCAAGTCCGCCCGCTCCACCAGTTCCGCGGGAATCTCCCTCCGCTGCGGGTTGTTCGACCCGGCGGCATTCACGTGCGCTCCCGCCGTTACCCAGTCTGCAGCCAGCACCGGGTCCTTGGCGAACGTCGCTGTCACAATAATGTCGGCGCCCCGGATCGCTTCCTCGGCCGTGGTGGTAGCGATTGCTCCCACCGCACTCGCGAACGCCAGCCGGTTTGCCTCCTTCCGCGACCACACCCTGACCTCCCGAATGTTCCGCACCGCCCGCACCGCCTCCACCTGAGTCTGTGCCTGGAAACCCGTTCCGATCACCGCCAGCACTGCCGAGTCTTCCCGGGCTAGGTACTTGGTCGCCACGCCGCTGGCCGCCCCAGTCCGGATCTGCCCCAAATGATTCGCTTCGATCTGAGCCACGGGCGCGGCCGTTTCCGCGTCATACAGCAGCACCGTGAAGTGCGCGCCGTACTTCACGTGCGTCGAATAGATCTTTGTCCCGAAGTACTTCCCGTACGCTCCGGCCAGTTGGTGCAGCACAGCGCCGGTCGGTAACATCAGCCGGCGGCGCGGTTGATGCATGGCCGTTCCCGCCGCCAGGCCCCGCCACGCGTCCTCCACCAGCCGGATCGCCTCCGGCATCGGCAGCAATCGTTGTACGTCGGCTTCTGTGATCGTGATCATGTCGTCCCTACTGCGCAAATCGCCTGAAAAAGCTTGCTTCGTTCCAACGAGGCCGCTCAGCCTGGTTGGCCACCGCCAGTGCCAGTTCCTCGATGACCTTGTTGAAGTGCGTCGCAGCCTGCCGGTCCACCGGCTGCGACAGGTCGTCGGAAACCGCGTGATAGCGCTTGGCGATCCACTCCTTCTGGATCTGATCGGCAGCGCTCTTCGGCTCATAGCCGAACTTCAGCGCCAGCGCCGGCACGCCCTTCTGAATAAAGCTGTACTGGTCGCTGCGGATAAACCGGTTGCGCTGCGGTTCCAGGTCCGGCTGAACCTTCAGCTTGAGCCGGGTGCTGACCTCTTCCAGCGGCTGGCGCAACGTGGATTCCTCCAACCCCAGCGCCATGATGTACTCCAACGGATGCAGCGGCAGGTACATATCGAAGTTGATGTTCGCCACCATCGCCGGCACTGTCGGAAACGACGCGAAAAAGCGCGACCCGATCAGCCCTTTTTCTTCGCCCGTTACCGCCAGAAACACGAGCGTCCTCCGCGGGCGTTCTTTCCGCTCTTTCAGCGACCGCGCCACTTCAATCAGCGTGGCGATGCCCGAGGCATTGTCCATCGCCCCGTTATAAACCTGGTCGCCGCTCGCCGTTGCGCTCCGCCCCAGGTGGTCCAGGTGCGCCGACAGTACTACGGACTCTTTCACGGTGCCCGGCAGCATCCCGCACACATTGTCCGAAACCAGTTGCCGCCGCTCGACCTTCGATTTCGCCCGCAGCGCCATCTTCAACGGAAATCGCGGCAACGGCTTGCTGGCGGTCGATAGCGCCATCAGATCTTCCAGCTTGTATTCCGTCCCGGCGAACAACTGGCCGGCTGTGTCCGGATTGATGCTTCCGGAAAATCGCACGCCCTTCGTCTCGTCCAGCGACGTGTACCCCTGCGCCATCGACGGTATCAGCCTCGCCTGCACCGTCCTGGCCCAAGGCACATCCGAATTCTTGGGATTCGGGATCGACAGGCTGCCTACCGCGCCCGCACGAAGCAGCGCCTTTGCCCGCTCTCCCGCCGACGAGAAGTGTGCCCGCAAGGGGCCCGGCACCGAGTCGGGCGACCCCGACAGGTACACGACTACCTTCCCTTTCAAATCCAGCCCGGCCAGATCGTCGTAGCCTTGCTCCGGGATCGACAGTCCATAGCCCGCGAACACCAGTCCGGCGTCCAACGACTCCGCCAAGTCGGTCCGCGTCGACAGCACCGCGTCGCTTCCCAACTTCAGTTCCTTTTCCTGCCCGTCGCGCACCAGCGCCAGCCTCGACTGGCTTTCGTCGAGCTTCCGTTCCACCAAGGCCATCGGCTGCCGGTAGCCTTTCGTTCCGCACGGTTTGAGCCCTGCTTCGCGCAAGTGCTTCGACACGTACTCCACGGCTTTCTGGTGCCCTGGGCTGCCCGTGCCTCTTCCCTCCAACTCGTCGGACGCAAGATACTCCACATGCCGCCACCACTGTTCAGCCGGACCCGCCAGCGCCAGCCCAACGGCGAACAAACCAGCTACCAGTCGCACGTCGTCATCCCTTCGCTTGCTTGTAGGCTTGCCGCGCGGCCATGATCTGCCTTACGTGATTCTCCGCATGTTCGGTATAGATCCGCAGTAGATCGAGCAGCGAAACCGGACCGCGTTCCGAATGCGTTCCCTTCCGTTCGAACGTCTCCGGCGGCAGCGTCTTCAATAAGTCGTAGTTCTCCCCCCGGATGCGCCGGAACGTTTCCAGCGCTACCGAGATCTTGCGAGTCCGGTAGTCCAGTCGCTCGCTCCAGGCGACCCCGTCAAACCCCATCATTGTCGGGTTGTCCTCCGCGATTACCTGGCGAAACCGCATATGGCCCACGATTTCCGAATCGGCCAGGTGGCACGCAATCTGCCGCGCGTTCCATTTCCCCGGTGCTGGGACAAAATCCAGTTCCGGGTTCGAGGCGCCCGTGGTGGCCACCGCCAGCATCTCCGCGCCGCGGCGAAATCGTTCGATTAGATCGGAAAGATCGGACATAGTTAGTAGTAGTCGGCGCAGCTCATGTAGTAGCCGCACCGGGGGCACAGCAGCTTACACTTCATCTCCACCAGCCGCGCCGAACATCGGGGACAGTACAGCATCGGCTCCTCGGCGTCTGCGTTTTTCTCCACTGGATCGGGCGGGCGTGGCGGGTCGGACTGCAAGTTCGAATTCTACCCAATTCCGGCCAGTGGTAGCATGTCGCTATGAGGCGGCGCGTTGTTCTGGGAGCGGCTATTTTGGCCCTTGTCGGCATCGCTGGGGCGCAGCGCAAGCCCTACGAGCCCTCGGTTCGCCGCCCCGCGCGCGGCACTCGCGGCGTGATCGCGGCCGGCACGGACCATGGAACCGAAGCGGCGCTCCGTATCTATCACCTCGGTGGAAACGCCGTCGACGCGGGCGTTGCCGCCACTCTCGCCGGCTCCATCGCCGAGTATTCCCACTTCGGGTTTGGCGGCGAATCTCCCATCCTCCTCCGCACCCCCGACGGTAAGGTCTTCAGCATCGCCGGCATCGGCACGATGCCCAAATCCGCCACCGCCGACTTTTTCCGTAACCGCCGTATGCAGCCCGGCGAATTTTTCGGCGGCGAAATGGAACCCGGGGGAATGAAAGGCGTCGTCCCCGTGGCCGGCCTGATGCCCGCTCTGGTTCCCGGCATGATCGACGCTGTCCTGGTCGCCCTCCGGGACTTCGGCAGTCGCAGCCTCGCGGAGGCCATGCAGCCTGCCATTGAACTGGCCGATGGCATGCCCCTCGACGAAATGCGCGCCGGTTCCATCATGCGCTCGCAGCGCTTTTTCGAGTTGTGGCCCACATCCAAGCGTGTGTTCCTCTCCCAGGGCCGCTACCAGATGCCCGGCGACATCTTTCGCCAGCCCGATCTCGCACGCACCATGCGGGCGATGGTGGAAGTCGAGCGCAAGGCCCGCAAAGGCGGCGCTTCCCGCGTCGCCGCCATCGACGCCGTTCGCGACTACTTCTATCGCGGCGAGATCGCCCGCAAGATCGACCAGTTCATGAAGGACAACAACGGCCTCCTTCGCTACGAAGACATGGCCGCCTTCAGGCTTCAGCCCGAACCCGCCGCCAGCACCACCTATCGCGGCTACGAAGTCTACAAGCCCGGCTTCTGGAGCCAGGGTCCCGTGCTGCTCCAGGCGCTCAATATCCTCGAAGGAGTCGACCTCCAGGGCATGCGCCACAACTCGGCCGACTATCTGCACAACGTCGTCGAGGCCATGAAGCTCTCCTATGCCGACCGCGACACCTACTACGGCGACCCCAAGTTCGGCGAAGTGCCCGCGCAAACCCTGCTGTCCAAGGAGTATGGCGCTGAGCGCCGTGCCCTGATTTCCTCACGCGGCTCGCAGGAATTCCGTCCCGGTAAGGCTGGC
>JAEUQD010001007.1 GCA_016789925.1 Bryobacterales bacterium
AACTCCCGGCGGTCGCGACTACGCTCAAGTTCCGTCGCTGTCAACACCAGTTGTTGCCACGTTTCCAATACCGACCGGTTCAGATCCGCGGTGGCCGATCCCTCTCTGGCAGGTCTCAACAGAAGGTAACTGTACAGTCCGAACACGTCGCCTTCCCCTCGGGATTGCCGGTTTGGCTCATCCAGAAAGCGGCGCGACTTAAACCCGCGTATGCCGGTTCCCTCACGAACGAAAACACGAACAGAACAAGTGCCGATCATACTGCCACCGCGCATAACCTCAACCCGGGCGAGTCGAGTCCCCGGAGGGGTGTCTGTGAAGTCCCAGAGTGCCTCCGTGCCCTGTCCGAGAATCACTCCTCCGTCGGCCGACCACCTATAATTGGCGCCGTCGACCAAGCTCCAGGCGTTCACTCCGATCGCCTCGCCGGGAGTCACCGTGGGCTTACTCGACGTACATGTAACTTTCGGGGGAAGTGCTTGACACCAAACTAGCGCCGACGCCGACAGCCAGCCGATGAGTGGCAATACCCTCATAGTCTAGTCTTTCCCTTCCAAGCCGTGCTTATTGATATGCCCTGTCGAACACCCAAAACAACTAGACACAGCCCCAGAAGGCACACAACCGCCACAGCGACTACGTCTTTCAGCCTTAGAGGCCAACCGAGAACGTAAAACGAAATGCTCACCAGCCACGTCAGCACGGCAACTGCCCCGCCTAATGCAATCCATTTACTTCGTGACGTGCGTTCGGTGGAGGTCGAAACTGTGACCGGTGACAGGGTCGGAAAGGGAGGGCGATCTAGACCCGGAAATGACGGGGGGCCCGGTGGTTTACGACGCGTCAGAGCCAGTCCTGTAAGTAGCGCTTGAAGCGCAGCTTCTTCCTCTTGAAACTTCGAAAGATCAATGTAGACAATCGCACTATCCAGGCCATCCAGCGCTACCGGACTCACCACAACAGGAACCAGGTTGCCTTTGGCGTATGCGGCTGCCCACTCGTCCCGTGCATATCGTGATTCCATGTAATGTGGCGACACAACGGCGAGCACTCGCTCGGCGCTGCTGAGTGCCTTCTGCATCTCCTGAACAAAGTTCTTTCCTGCCTTGAAGTCCCAAGCTTGTATGACACACTGGAAGCCACTCTGCTCAAGGTTCCAGGCAATCCACTCAGCCCAGTGAACGTCGTGGGCGGTGTACGAAATGAAAAAGCTGATTCGTACTGTATTCAACCTACGACATCGTATCGTGAATCGAGGGTGGCGGTGCGTGTCAATGATTTTTGAGACGGCATTCGATCCGGCTGATGAAATAAGATCAACGACATACAAGAACTGATGTGCCTTACATCTGTCTCACGGTTGTTTTCAATCATGTCTTTTCAATTACTTGCGGCCAAAATACGGAACGCCAAATCGCTGAGCACCACAGTGCGCTCCGTCCCCTTCGCCCGATAAGCCCCGTCCTTTCAATCACCTGCCAAACGAAATCTCCCTTACTACCAGCTAACCATATCTTTTTCTCTTGACATCCAGTAGCAGGCCATGATACTCTCCCAAACAGAGAGGACCAGTGTGTCTTGCCCCCACCAAGCAGGGGGGCGAGACACACTGGTCCTTTTCATTTTTATCGGAAAGGATTCTTCCAAAATGCCGAATCAGTCCGGACCCACCTCCGCTCAAGGCAAGGCCGCGTCGTCGCGCAATGCCATGCGTCATGGTCTCACCAACCTCCATCCCGTCGTCACCGAAGCCGACCGCCCCGAGTACGAAGCCCTCCGCGAACACCTCCTTTTCTCCCTCCAGCCCGTCGGCTTCCTCCAGGGCCTCACCGTCCAGCGCCTCGTCAACGCCGCCTGGAACATGCAACGCTGCCTCAAGCTCGAAAACCAGGTCATGGCGAGCATCGACGGCGCCGACCCCCTCGGCAACCCCGACACCCAAAAACAGGTCGCTCTCTTCCAGCGCTACTACCTCCGCTTCGAAGGCTCCTACCGCGCCAGCCTCCGCGAACTCGAACGCCTCCAGCGCCTCCAACTCCTCAATGATGTCCATTTCGGAGAGGAGCACGCCGTTAGTGCCCTCCACGATCTCCAGTTATATCAACGCTTTGCGAAACAAAATGGCCTTCCGCCCCAACCGGTCCAGGAGCCGGCCCAAAACCCGCAACCCCTGTCAAATCAACAGGGTGCGAAACGAAATGCCGCCGCATTCGCAAAAGTCGGCCGCAACTCCCCCTGCCCCTGCGGCTCCGGCAAAAAGTACAAGCGCTGCTGCGGCGTCAACGCTCCCCCTATCCTCTACGCCGCTTGAGTTTTCAACGCTTTGCGAAACGAAATGGGGAGTCCGCCAAGTCGAAAGCGGATCATGCTCAGCCTTGAGCCAGGGGCCGGGCACCGTCGGCCGCCGCGACGGGTCCTTGTCAGCCCGGGAATGCACGTACTACCCTGAGGGAACCTCCGCATGATCTACCGGCGCATCGCGCTTCTCCTGCTACTGTTGTGTCTGTTGCTTCAGGCGTCCCCGGTGGGGCGCGACCTCAGGGTCCGGCGCGTTGCCCCGCCGTTACCCGACAAGCGGACCCGCTGGGCTGTGGTGGTTGGTGTGTCGTCCTATAAATACGCGCCACCGCAGGTCCAGTTGAAGTTCGCCCACCGCGACGCTGAGGAGTTCGCCCGGCTGCTTCGCTCGCCCGAAGGGGGCGGATTCCCGGCAGCGAACATTCGCCTTCTCACGGACCAGTCCGCCACTATCGGCAACATTCGCGCCGCGCTCCATTCCTGGCTCCCCGGTTCCGCGGG